>JBIPOQ010000105.1:0-9464 GCA_044379055.1 Myxococcota bacterium | reverse complement strand
CCATTGTCCTGCAGAACGCGCTTGCCCATGGCCGGGTAGTCGGGCATCACCTTCGCGAGGACGTCCGGTCGATCGGCGAGATGAGAACGCATGAAGTCGACCAGTCCGTCCCGGATCAGCGCGTTGGTGGCGTTGACGGAGCGGTTGTCGGGGTCGACGTGCGCGGGGTCGATGCGAAACGACTCGACGCCCGATCCGATGCCGGGCTGGGTCATCATGAACCGGACCCAGCGGCCGTAGAAGGGCAGATGCCGCATGGCCCAGGTCTCGCCGTCGGGGACGGGCGCGTGGTAGATCGGGTTGGGCATGACCCACTGCGCCGTGCGCTGGAAGATCGAGAGGTGCGCGACCTCGTCGGCGACGGTCGGGGCGATCTGGAAGCCGCTCGCGCCGGCGCCCAGCAGCGCGAGGCGTAGGCCGCGGTGGTCGAAGTCGGCGGGCCAGCGCGTCGAGTGGAAGGACGGGCCCGCGAAGGTCTCCATGCCCTCGATCTCGGGCATCCGCGGGATGTTGAGCGAGCCGACCGCGGAGATCACGAACCGGGCATCGAGCACGTCGGTCCGGCCGTCGGCCCCGCGCGTCGTGACGCGCCAGCGCGCGGCGCCCTCGTCCCACTCGGCGCCGACGACCTCCGTCTCGAAGCGACAATGGGGCCGCAGGCCGTGCTTGTCGAGCACGCGCGTGAAGTAGGCGCGGAGCTCGGGATGGCGGCAGTAGTATTCGCTCCAGTGGTCGGCGGGCTCGAAGGCATAGCAGTACTGATGACTGGCGACGTCGACGCGCGCCCCGGGATAACGATTCTCCCACCACGTTCCGCCCGGCCCGGCGTTCTTCTCGACGATCGTGAACGGGAGCCCCGCCTGCGCGAGGCGGATTCCGGCCTGGATGCCGGCCATGCCCGCGCCGATCACGACGACGGGCGAGTCGAGCTTCGTCGCTTCGTCGATCTCGTCGCCCCAGGCGATCGCCGCAGGGTCGATACCCTCGAACTCGAGATCGAAGAAGAAGAGCTCGACGAGCCGCGGCGAAAGCGGTCGACACGCGAGGAATTCCATCATCTCGACGAGCAGGGCTCTCGACAGCTCGGCCGGGCGACAGCCGCCATCGCGATAGGCGGCGAGGACGGGGAGCGCCGCCTTCCGGATCGCGACGAGCTCCTCGGCGGGCATCTCGCCCTGTCGCAGCGCGGGGCCGGCCTGGCGGGGGCGCCGCGGACCGCGGATCCAGGACGGATCGCCAGTCATGTGGACCAGAGAGCAGAGCAGGGCGGGGACGCTGACGCCTTCGAGAGCGGCCGCGAGGGCCGCGTCGTCGACTTCGAAGGGCCGCCCGGCGTGGGGATTGCGTCGTTGGGAGGTCATGGCGGCCAGCATGCCACAGCCGGCCGGAACGGCGAGCGGACGGGCTCCGGCGGGCCGCCGTGAACCGGCTCCGTCTGCGCGTCCTGGCGCGTGATCTATCTTTGCTTTCGGGCACGTTCCTTCGGACGGGCTTCCCATTCCGGATCGGACCGCCCGAAGGGCCCGGCGCTGCGCAGCTCGGCGCAGGAGACGGGCTGGCGGGCAGGAACGACGGGTCGATTCAGGGGAGGCCGGGCGCGTGCGGAAGCTTCAGATCGATCACGTCACGGACTATCGCTTCGACTCGGACGTGACGCTCCTGCCGCATCGGTTGATGCTCCGGCCCCGCGAGAGCCACGGCTTGCGAATCGCCGCCTCCACCCTCGAGATCTCGCCCGCGCATCGCATTCGCTGGCAGCGCGACGCGCTCGACAACTCGGTGGCGGTCGTGAGCTTTTCGGCTCCGGCGGCATCGCTTCGGATCGCGAGCCGCGTCGTCATCGAACACTACGACGAGGAGCCCCTCGACTTCTACGTCGACGAGTCGTCGGTCTCCCATCCGTTCCAGTACGGGCCGGCCGATGAGGCGCTGCTCGCCCCGATGCGCTCGCTCGCGTGGCCGGACGACCGCGCGAGCGTCACGCGCTGGCTCCAGGGACTCGGAATGGGCTCGAGCCGGGTCGAGACGTTCGCGTTGCTCGACGAGCTCAATCGCGCGATTCCGCGAGATTTCCGCTACGAGGCGCGCGAAGAGCCCGGCGTACGGCCCCCTGCGCGGACGATTTCGCTGCGCAGCGGGTCGTGTCGGGACTTCGCAGCGCTGTTCATCGAGGCGACCCGGCAGCTCGGATTCGCGAGTCGTTTCGTGACCGGGTACCACACGAGCCCTGCGCGGGATACGGGGGCGGGCTCGACGCATGCCTGGGCGGAGGTCTATCTGCCGGGACCCGGCTGGAAGGGATTCGATCCGACGGGCGGCGTCGTCACGGGCAGTGAGCACATCGCGGTCGCCTACGCGGCCCACCCGGAGAGCGTGCCGCCCGTTTCCGGGAGCTATGTCGGACCCGGCAACCGCCGACCGATCATGCAGGTCTCCGTTCGGGTGGTCGAGATTTGATCGATCGGCGCGCCTGCCCAGGCGCCACAGGGAGGGGCGATCTCGTCGGTCGGCCGGCGCGCTCCCTCCGCTAACGTGTCGGCCATGTCCAACGAGGCCGTCGACGTTCTCGTGATCGGTGCAGGGGTCGCAGGCGGCGTCGTCGCGCGGCGCTGCGTCGAGGCAGGGCTCTCGGTCGTCTGCCTCGAGCAGGGCGATTGGCCCGATCGCGCGGACTATCCGGGCGCACGGCCGGACGGGGAGCTCCTCGCCGCGAAGCAATGGTCGAGCGCGCCGTCCCTGCGCGATTCGCCGGCGGACTACCCGATCGACCTGTCGAGCTCCGACTTCGGGGTGCTGAACTTCAACGGCGTCGGGGGCGGCAGCATCCTCTACAACGCGCAGTGGCCGCGCATGCTGCCCGACGATTTTCGTGTCCGGACGATCGATGGCGTCGCCGCGGACTGGCCGATCGGTTATGCGGACCTCAAGCCCTACTACGAGGCGACGGACCGGGATTTCGGTGTTTCCGGTCTCGGCGGCAACCCGAAATATCCGGCGGGCGAGGATCCGCCGCTGCCGCCGCTGCCCATCGGGTCGATGGGGCTCAAGATGGCCCGGACCCACGCGCGTCTGGGATGGCATTGGTGGCCGGGGACCAACGCGATCCTGTCGGCGCCGCGGGACGGTCGCAATCCGTGCGTGCAGCGGGGGACCTGCGGTTCGGGCTGCAACGAAGGAGCGAAGGCTTCGACGGACCTGACGCATTGGCGGGCCGTCGTGAAGCGCGGCGGTCGCGTCGTCACGGGCGCGCGCGTGCGGCGGATCGTCGTCGACGATCGCGGCCTCGCCTGCGGCGCGGAGTGGGTCGATCGGGAGGGCCGCGAGCATTTCCAGGCCGCGGAGGTCGTCGTCTGCGCTGCGAACGGTGTCGGCACGCCGCGCCTGCTGCTGGCTTCGGACGGACTCGCCAACTCTTCCGGACTGGTCGGTCGCAACCTCATGCTTCATCCGCTGGCTGCCGTGGTCGGAGTCTTCGACGAGCCCGACGACGCCTGGCGGGCCCACGCGGGCGCGATGATCCATTCGCTGCAGTTCGCCGACAGCGACGCTTCGCGGGGCTTCGTGCGCGGCGCGACCTGGTCGCTCGCGTCGGCGGGCAGTCCGTTCGGCGCAGCCTTCGGCTCCGACGGCCGCGGCCGATGGGGCGCCGAGCATCACGCCTTCGTGCGGGCCCGCTTCGGCCGCAGCGCGAGCTGGATCCTGATCGCCGAGGACCTCCCCGAGCCGGAGAACCGCGTCGAGCTCGCGACCGATCTCGTCGACGGCTCGGGCATTCCGGCGCCGCGCATCTTCTACCGCCTATCGGAGAACAGCCGTCGCCTCATGGCCTGGCACGTCGAACGCGCACGGGAATCTCTCGAAGCCGCCGGCGCCGGGCGGACCGAGGTCATCCACTACGGCGCGAACGGCCACCTCATGGGCACGGCGCGCATGGGCAAGGATCCGGCGACCTCCGTCGTCGACGCCGACTGTCGCGCCCACGACGTTCCGAACCTGCTCATCCCGGACGGAAGCGTCTTCGTCACGGCCGGCTCCGCCAATCCGACGACGACGATCGCCGCCGTCGCACTCCGCGCCGCGGACCGCTTGATCGCCGACCGGGCGAATCTTCCGCGGCCCGCTCATCGCCGGACGTTCCCGGTCGGGGCTGCTCCGGTGGGCGGAGCGCCGAGCCGTCGAGCCCCGATCGCCCCCGCGGCCGCGACCGCCGATGCCGTCGCGCCGCTGTCCGCCGCCGCGCGCGCCCGGCTCCGCAGCCTGGCCGACGCGTGGATCCCCGCTGGCGACGGGATGCCCGCGGCGTCCGCGGTCGGAGTCGCCGACGCCCAGCTCGATCGGGTCCTGCGCGCCCGTCCCGATCTCGCGGCCCCGCTCGGCGAGGCGCTCGCCGACGACCGCACGCTGCCGGCCGAAGCCCGCCTCGGGCTGCTTCGCGTCGTCGTCGCCGCCGCCTACTATCTTGCTCCGGAGGTCCGCGCCGCGCTGCGCTACGACCCGGAGCGGGTCTCGCCGGTGCGGCCCGAGGGCTATCCCGAATACGTGAGCGAGGGGCTGCTCGACTTCATGCTGGGAGCGGAGTCATGACCGAGAGCGTTCGGTGCTGCATCATGAAGGCCGGTACGCTTCGCTTCCTCCCCTCGAACCCGTTCAACGACCTGCATTCGCGTGCCCAGGAGAATTCCGCCTCATGTCGAATCTCGACTCGATCGACCTGACCGACTCCGAGCTCTACCGCTCGGGCTTCCCCCACGACCTCTTCGCGACGCTCCGCAGCGAAGCCCCCGTCTGGCGCCATCCCGAGACTTCCGGCTTCGCGAAGACCGGCGGTCGTGGCTTCTGGGTGCTTTCTCGCCATGCCGAGATCCGCGACGTCAACCGCAATCCCGAGCTCTTCCTCTCCTGCTCGGGACCGGGGCTCGGCTACGAGGGCATGGGGCTGATGCTGACCGACATGGACGGTGCGCCCCACATCCGCCAGCGCAAGCTCATCAGCTCGGGCTTCACGCCGCGCATGACGCGCCGGCTCGAGGATCTCGCACGCCAGTGGGCCGTCTCGATCCTCGACGACGCGATCGCGCGCGAGACGGTCGAGCTCGTCCAGGACGTCGCCTACAAGCTCCCGATGCACATGATCGCCGACATCCTCGGCATCCCGCTCGAGGACCGGGACTGGCTCTTCACGCGGACGAACGACCTGCTGCTTTGCACCGATCCCGAGCATCCGGTCCCCGAGTCGGCGCGGCAGTCGATCGCCACGGAGATCTTCGGCTACGGCCACGCGCTCGCCGCCCGCAAGCGCGCCCGACCCGAGGACGACGTCCTCTCGCTGCTCGTGACCGCCGAAGACGAGCTCGGCAAGCTCAACGACCTCGAGCTCGACGCCTTCTTCATGCTGCTGACCGTCGCGGGCTCGGAGACGACGCGCAACGCGATCTCGGCCGGCTTGAAGGCCCTGCTCGCCGAGCCGGAACAGCTCGAGGCCCTGCGCCGCGATCCCGGTCTGCTCAAGAGCGCGACCGAGGAGATCCTGCGCTGGACGTCGCCGGTCTCCTATTTCAAGCGGGTCGCCGCCGAGGATACGACGATCGCAGGCGTGCCCATCGCGAAGGGCGAGCGGGTCACGCTCTGGTATCCGTCGGGCAATCGCGACGCGGCGTTCTTCGAGGATCCGTCCCGCTTCGACATCCGGCGCAAGGCGAATGAACACGTCGCCTTCGGCGCGGGCGGCCCGCATTTCTGTCTCGGGGCCCATCTCGCGCGCCGCGAGATCACGATCTTCTTCGAGGAGCTGCTCAAGCGGACGAGCCGGATCGAGCTCGCGGGTGACCTCCGCTACAGCGTGCTCGGGATCGGGAATCCGATCCTGGTGTCGATCGGGAAGATGCCGGTTCGCTTGAAGGCGGCCTGACCGCGAAGGCGGCCGGCCGCCGAGTCGCCTGTGCCGGTGCCGGCCCGGAGGAAGTCTCGATCCCCACGACCGCGGTCGGTCTCATCGAACGGCCTCGTTCGGCCGAGAACGGGGGCAGGACGACCGGAGACCCGGGGAGGCGATCATGAGCGACGAAGAGAAGACGACTCTCGATGCGATCCTCGAGCGGCGACGACGCCAGACGAACCTGATTCGGGCGCTGGTCGCCTTCGTCGCGGTCGGCGCCGTCGGGATCTTCTTCTGGCTGCGGGGGGCCGACTCGAACGTCGAGCCGGCGCCGGATCCGATGCCGCCCGTCGCCGAGGTCGAGCCCGCGCCGGCCGCGCCCGTGGCGGCGGTCGAGCCTGCGCTCTCGCCGGCCGACATCCCTGCGGAGACCGAGGTCGAGCCGCTTCCGGCGCTCGCCGAGAGCGACTCGCGCGTGCGAGCCGTCGCCGCGCGCTTGTCGAGCCGGCCCGAGCTGATCGCCTGGCTCGCGTCCGACGAGCTGGTCCGCCGAATCGCCGCCGGCATCGACGCGATCGCCCAGGGCGACTCGCCGGCCGAGCAGGCGCCGGCCTCGATGCGGCCGAAGGGGAAGTTCGAGATCGTCGATTCCGGCTCGGGGCTGATCGCCGCGCCCGCCTCTTCGGCGCGCTACGACCTCTTGACCGAGATCGCCCTCGGCCTCGACGCGGACGCCCTCGTTCGCGCCCATCGCGAGCTCGCGCCGCTCTTCGAAGAGGCCCATCGCGATCTCGGCTCCTCGAACGCCCGCTTCGACGCGGCGATCCGCCGCGCGATCTTCGAGCTCCTTTCGACGCCGATCATCACGGGTCAGCCGCTCCTCGAGCCCCTCATGCCCGGTTACGCCTACGTCGATCCGGCGCTCGAGGAGCTGTCCGATGCGAAGAAGCAGCTCCTGCGCTTCGGACCCACGAACGTGTCGCGCCTGCAGCAGAAGCTGCGGGAGATCGCGCTCCGGCTGGGGATCCCCGAGTCCGAGCTGCCGAGCGCCCCCGCCTACGTCGTCCCGACCGCGCCCGTCAGCTCGCCGATCGAGGCATCGCCAGCGGCGGAAGCCGAGCGTGCCAATCCGTGACCTGCTGATAGGCGTCTGCGACCCGGAGGACCTTCGCGTCCTCGAATCGCCCCCCGATGATCTGCAGCCCTGAAGGCAGGCCATCCGCGATCGGCCCCATCGGCACCGACATCGCCGGCGTCCCGAGCAGGTTCCAGGCCGGGGTGTACGTCCGCTCCATCATCCGCCAGAAATCTTCGTCGATCCGAGGCGCCGGCAGGCCGATCGTCGGGGTCACGATCACGTCGCAGACGCGGAGCACGCGGGCGAGGGTCGCGAGGCCGAAGGCGCGGGCCTTCTGGGCCTGGACGTAGTCCGACGCGCCGTAGAGGACGCCCATCGTGAGGGCATGGCGGGCCCCGCGGCCGTAGTCGCCGAAGCGCGTCTGCAGGTCCTTTCGATGCCCGGCGAGGGATTCCGCCGCGGACGTGACGAGCGCGGCGGTCTGGAGCAGCGGGAAGCCGTCGAAGCGGACCTCGACGATCTCGGCGCCGGCGCGTTCGAGGTCGGCGACGGCGGCCTCGAAGCGATCGCGACAGGCGGGGTCGAATCCGGTGACGCGGGTGTGGTGGTCGCGTTCGACGCCGATCCGCAGGCCGGCGACGTCGCCCGTCAGCGCGCGCGCGAAATCGGGAGCGGAGCGCGCGATCGACGTGGGGTCGTCGGGCGAGGCGCCCGCGATCGCGTCGAGGATCGTCGCGCAGTCGCGCGCGGTGCGGGCCATCGGGCCGACGGTGTCGAGGCTGTGGCCGAGGGGGACGACACGGGATTTCGGGACGAGACCGTAGGTCGGCTTCAGGCCGGAGATGCCGCAGAGCGCGGCGGGAATGCGGATGCTGCCGCCGGTGTCGCTGCCGAGTCCGCCGAGGATCAATCCGGCGGCGACGCCCGTTCCCGTGCCCGAGCTCGAGCCGCCGGGCCAACGCTCGAGATCCCAGGGATTGCGGTGGAGCGGGAAGGGGCCTTCGGGATCGGGCGGGCCCATCGCGAACTCGAGGGTCGTCGTCTTGCCGAGGACGATGGCGCCCTGGGCACGCAGCCGCGCGACGACCGGTGCGTCGAGGCCGCGACCCCAGTCGGGATCGAGGACCTTGCTGCAGGCCGTCGTCGCCCCCTCGCGCGCCGCGATGATGTCCTTGATGCCGAGCGGGATGCCTTGCAGCGGACCGCGGTCGATGCCGGCCGCGAAATCGGCATCGGCCTGCTTCGCGGCCGCGAGGGCGCTCGCGTCGAAACGGGCGATGAACGTGCCGAGCTGCGCGTCGAGGGCGTCGACCCGGGCGAGCAGTTGCCGTGTGAGCTCGAGGCTGGTCAGGCGGCCGCTCCGCAGGGCGGCGGCGGCCTCGGCGATCGTCGTCGGGAGCGCGGCGTTCATCCTTCGGCGACCTCCACGTCGGTCGGGAAGAAGGCGGGCTCGAAGCGCGCGATCTCGTCGGCATAGAGGGCATCTGCGGCCGCGCGCAGCGCGGGATACGCCTCGACCATCGCCTCGACTTCGGGCTCCGGGGGCCGGATGCCTGCGGCGGCGAGGAGGGCGTGGACGGTCGAACGGGCGTCGGCAGCCATGGCGGGTCTCCTGGCGCGCGCTCGGGCTCGATCGAGCGCGTCGCTGGCCACCATGATCCCTGAAACGGGGAAGCTCCGCGAACCGCAGATCTCGCGCGCGGGGTCGATTCGGGGAGCGTCCAGGCGTGACCATCCGGAGCGGGCGATGCGGGGCGGGTTACAGGCGCTGCACCGCAGGCCCTCGGACGTTCGACGCCTTCGGCAGGTTCTCGAGCAGGTCGACCAGATCGTCGGCGTGCTGTTCTTCCGAGGCCTGGATCTCCTCCAGCATCGTGCGGGTCGTCGTGTCGAAGCCCTTGAAGTACTCGACCAGCTCGCGATAGCTGTCGATGGCGACGCGCTCGGCGACGAGGTCTTCCTTGATCATCTCCGTGAGGTCCGCGCCCTCGACGTATTCGGAGTGGCTCCGCGAGAGCAGGCCTTCCGGCGAGAAGTTCGGCTCGCCCCCCAGCTGGACGATGCGCTCGGCGAGGCGATCCGCGTGCTCCTGCTCCTCGTTCGCGTGCTCGAGGAACTCCTGCTTCACCGAGCCGGCATGGATGCCCTTGGCCATGAAATAATGGCGCCGATAGCGGAGGACGCAGACGATCTCGGTCGCCAGCGCGTCGTTCAAGAGCTTGCACGCGGCCGTCGGATCTCCCGCATAGCCCCGGGTCACGGCCCCCTCCATGATGTGTTCGCGAGCCCTTTGCCGGAGCGTCTTCACGTCGGTCAGGAGGGCCTTGGGGGCGGGGGTCGGTCGGTCCTTCTCGTTCGTCGTTCGGGTCATCGTTCGTTCCTTGCGGCCGTGGGCGGCTGGGGTTGGTGTCTGGGTGCGCCGCGAACGTCGTGACTCCCGCCTTGCCGGGCAAGCGTGAATCCGAGAATCCCGGATTCCGGGAGGACGTCTCCCCAGGCATGGGGATTCCG
>JBIPOQ010000104.1:0-9486 GCA_044379055.1 Myxococcota bacterium | reverse complement strand
CAGGCGCCACAACGCGCCGACTGCATCAATCGCTCCGCGGGAATGCGATTGCTGCGACCACAAGCGGGACATGCGCGGACGAGGCTCGCGCTGGCCGTCCCCGCCGTCATTCCGGCTTCACCCGGAAGACGAGCAGCGCATTGCCCGGCTCTGCCTGCGCGCTCGCCCCCGACACGACGTAGAGCGCCCCGTTCGCGGCGACGACGGCCCAGCCATGCAGCTGGCCGCCCCTCGCCTCGATCCCGTTCACCGCCGCGACGGGCTGCGCCGTATCGAAGCGCCAGAGGACCTCGCCGTCCTTCGTCGAGCGCGCGCGCAGCCAGCCATCGCCCGAGGCATGGAAGACGACCCCGGGAATCGAGGTCGCGGCCGAGATGCTGCCCGAGAGGCAATGCGCAGGCCCCCAGGCACAGACAGGATCCTCCGCAGGCCTCAACCAGCGAAGGACGCCGTCCGCCGGATCGAGCGCAGCCATGCCGCCGGGCAGGCCGGGCGGCTGCTCGAAGTGGTGGGGCGTATCGGAGATGGGCAGGTAGGCGAGCACGCCGTCACTCGCCATGCCATACATGAGGCCACCGAGGTCGGTGCCCCGGGAATACCGTGTCCGCCAGAGAACGGCTCCCTCGGCATCCGGATCGAGGCCATGCGCGAAGCCGTTCTTCTGGGCGACGACGAGGACGTCCTTCCCGCTCGGAAGTGTCTGGAGCACCGCCGGCGCCGCGAAATCGAAGTTGTTTCGGCAATCGCTGCCGGCGCCGGAACGACGGCAAACCTCGACCTCTTCCGGAGTCTTGAACATCCGAGCCCAGCGCCGCTCGCCGGTCTCGAGGTCGTACGCGACGATCGACTGGGCATCGGGCCAGTAGCCGTCGTCATAGGACGCGGCCGTCGCCGCGTAGACGACGCGTCGCTTCGCATCGAGGGTGAGCGGCGAGAAGATTGCGCCACCCGCCGGCACCGACAGAAGCGGCCCCTTTTCGTCAGCTTCGCGCGCGACAGGCTTCGGCGCCTCGCGCACCGTGTACTGCTTCCACAGGAGTCGGCCCGTCCGCGCGTCGAGGGCCGCGACGCTCCCGCGCGACGTGCAGCACGGGTAGCCGGGCATGTGCTGCAGCGGGTCTTCGATCGTCGACATCGGCACGTAAACCCGATCGCCATGGACGGTCGGCGCGGCCGTCACCTTCGCGAGACCGTGCTCCTCGATCAGGGTCGACCAGAGCCGCCGGCCCGTCCGCGCATCGAGCGCCGTCGCGTGGGCCCGGCCGTCGCCGAACACGACGATCGTCCTGCCATTCGAGAGCGTCGCGACGCTCACAGCGCGCACGAGGCGCTCCGTCGCGTGAATCCAGGCCGTACAGCCGGTCTTCGCGTCGAGGGCCATGACCTCGCCGGTCCCCCCCGCGAGATAGAGCCTGTCGCCCGCGACGCTGACCGGACCCGCTGCGCCGCCCGGGATCGCGAAGGCGAAGTCGAGCTCGAGCTTCGCCACGTCCTTCGAATCGAAGCCCGGCTGCGGCGCGTGCCGGGAGTTCGCGAGATCGCGGCCGATGTCGGGCCAATCCTCCGGCCCGACCGCGGGCACCGCGGGTGCAAAGAGCCCGCGACCCGTGCGGCAATACTGCGGCTTCGGGAGCGGGCGGTTCTTTGGCAGCGAGCCCGTCAAGTAGGCCGCGATCGCCGGCAGGTCCTCCCGCGCAATCGCCCGGGCCATGGGTCGCATCGAGCCCTTCTCGAGCGCCCGCACGATCGCGTCGGGGGTCCGGAAGAGCAGCGCATCACGGTGGGGCGTGCGGCCAGACGCCTGGTCGTGGCAGCTCGCGCAGTACTGCTGATAGAGCGGCTTGCCGCGCTCTGCCGCGGCGGCCGCGGCGGGGTCGGAGCCGGGCATCTCGGCGGCGTGAACGACGCCGACGCCCAGCGCCATGAGCAACCCGAGTCCGAGGCAGAATCGCCGAATTCGCAATCCCATGGGTTCCTTCCTCAGCCCGTCTTCGATCGATCGCTCTCGAGCTGATCGTCGAGCCCCGACTGGATGCGCGGATCGAAGTAGTGATCGATCGAATGACCGATCTCGAGCTCCCGGTCCGCCGGCGTCGGATCGCGGGGGACGGTCAGCGCCTTGACGCGGGCGAGCGAGTCGCCGAAGCGCCGCGCGACGATCTGATTCGCGAGCGCGAGCACCGACTCCTGGAAGCCCGCCGCGGGGAAGACCTGCTGCACGAGACCGACCTCGAGCGCGCGTTTCGCGTCGAGGAGCTCGCCCGTGAACAGCAGCCAGCGCGTCATGCGTGCCCCGACGAGCTCGCGCAGCGTCTGCGAGGCGCCGCCACCGCCGACGCCGCCGGGATGGCAATCGCCGAGCTTCGCCTCGCTCGAGGCGACGATGAAGTCGCAGGCGAGCGCGAGCTCGATCCCGCCCATCGAGGCGACCCCGTTCACCGCGGCGATCACGGGCTTCGGGACCGACGCGATCTCCGTATGGAAGTCCCGCACGCGATGAAGGAAGCCGCGATAGGCCTCTCGGCTCGTGAAGTACTTCGCGCCGATCTCCTCGCCGTCGGCGCTGCGGGAGAAGGCCTCGCCCTTGCCGGTGACGATGACCGCCCCGACGGAGGGATCCTGCGCGATCTCGCGAAACGCCTTCGTCAGCGCCGCATAGATCGCATCGTTCAGCACGTTCTCGACTTCGGGCCGGTTCAGCCAGAGGCGCTCGACTGCGCCGATCCGCTCCCGAAGGACGACTTCCGCCATGTTCGCTCCCTCCCCGCCCGACGGCGACTCTGCTAGGCCGCTGCGCCGCGGCCGACGAGGTCCTTCACGTGGGGCAGCACCTCGGTCGCGATCCGCTCGACCTGCTCCGCCGTCTCTTCCGGCGCGCAGAAGTTGAACATCAGGAAATGCTGCAGGCCCGCCTTCGCGTAGGCCGACAGCCGTTCGACGAGGAGATCGGCCTCGCCGTGCAGGAAGAGCCCTTCGGGTCCCGGCGGCGCGCCGCGGCGCGTGATCGTGATCGGGGCCCAGAGCGAGCAGGTGATCCCCGACGGATCGCGTTCTGCCTCTTCGGCGGCGCGCCGGACGCCGTCCCAGCCGCGGCCGAGCTCCTCGGGCGAGAGGCCGTAGGGAACCCAGCCATTGCCGAGGCGCCCGGCGCGCTGGATCGCGCCCGGCGTATTGCCGCCGAGCCAGACAGGGATCGGCTGCTGCACCGGATGCGGCAGGACGCCCATCGGCTCCGCCCGGTAGAACTCCCCCTGGAAATGCACCGGATGCTGCGTCCACATCGTCCGCATCAGGTCGAGCGCTTCGGCCGTCCGCGCCATGCGCCGCTCGAAGGGCATGCCGAGCGCTTCGAACTCTTCGCGCAGCCAGCCCGTGCCGGCGCCGAGGATCGTGCGACCGCCGTTGAGATAGTCGACCGTCGCGAGCTGGCGGCCGAGCAGCCAGGGATTTCGCTGGGGCACGACGATCACGAGGCTTCCGATCTTCACGCGCTGCGTGTGCGCGGAGAGCCAGCTCATCGTCGTCACGCATTCGCAGACGGGCTGGTTGAAGTCGGCGGGATACTTGTCGCCGCCGTACGGATACTTCGAGGCGTACTCGACGGGCCAGAGGACATGGTCCGCGGCCCAGACCGAGGCGAGGCCCGTGCGGTCTGCGGTCTGGGCGACCGACAGCATGTGCTTCGCGGTCGCCGGTCCATTGTTCCCGACCCAGGCCCCGATCTCCATCGCGCAGACTCCCTCGTCGGCCGGGACGGCCGGGAGCCATTCTGTCAGATCGCTGGGGGCTTCGCGACCGAGAAATCGTCCGGAGGGCGACGACCGGGAGCGGCGTTCAACCCGTGCTGGTCGACGATTCGATCAGCTTGAGCACGAGCTCGTTCTGCACCCGCTCCTGAGCGAGCACGGCGATCGTCGTCTGCTGCAGGATCTGGGCACGGGCGAGCTCCGCGGTCTCGGCAGCGAAGTCGGTATCGACGATGCGGGACTCGGCGGCGCGGAGGTTCTCCTCCTCGACGAGCGATTGCCGGATGCGGGACTCGAGGACGTTCATATCCGAGCCGAGCTCGGCGCGATCGGCCGAGACCCGATCGATCGCCTGATCGATCGTCGCGAAGGCCCCCGCCGCGCTCGAAGCATCCGTCGCGAGATCGATCCCGGAGAGACCGAGCGCCGTGCTCGAGGCATCGATCGTTGGCGGGCGGTAGGGCTCGATTCCGTAGGGATCCGTGGTCGTGCGGCCGAGGAGCGCCCCGGAGAGGAGAAAGCTCCCGGCGAAACGCGTCGTCGACGAGATGCGATCGACCTCTTCGAGCAGGCCCTCCGCCTCCTTCGCGATCAGCTCGCGCTCGCGGTCGCCGACGGTCCCATTCGCTGCCTGGACCGCGAGCTCGCGGACGCGGATCAGGATTCCGCTCGTCTCGTTGAGGGCCGCCTCGCCGACCTGGGCGCTCGAGAGCGCGTCGACCATGTTGAGCCGCGAGCGCGCGACGCTCGAGCTCTGGGCCCGGAGCTTCTCGGCGATCGAGAGCTCAGCGGCGCCATCGGCGGCCCGATTGATCCGTCGACCCGAGGAGAGCCGCTCGTAGGACTTTTCGACCCGTTGCGTATGCGAGACGAGCTGCCGCCGGGCGAAGAGATTGGCCGCGCTGGGTTGCGATCCGATCCGAAGGCCCATGCCGCCGCCCTCGATGTCCAGACGGCCGGCTTGCCGTCCAGGCGCGCCCGCGATCGGCGCGCACTCCCTCCGAGAGCAAATTCCATTCCGGCCCCGACACTGAAACCGGTTCGGCAAGTCGGAGGAATCCAGACGGCAATGCGGTCGCCCAACCCGGCGAGAACGTGTCCCGGACCCGGACTCCACCCCGGTTCATTCTGAAACCGCGAAGCCCCGTCGGCTCCTCGCTGAAACGCGAGCTCGGCCCCCGCCCTCAAGCCGTCGCGGAGATCGTCTTGACGACGTCGAGATAGACGTGCTGGACGTCGCGCACGGTGAAGCCCGCGATCTTGACGTTGGTGACCGTATCCCGGTTCATGTCCGGACCGAAGCGCTTCGAGAGCCAGGTCATCTGGTTCAGCATCGAGTTGAACGGCCAGTACCGGCTGCCCGTATGCTCGAACATGTGGAGCTCACCGCCCGGCTTCAGCACTCGGCGCAGGGCCTTCAGGCCGTCGACGGGGCGCGGGACCGAGCAGAAGGTGCAGGACGTGAAGACCTGATCGAACGAATGGTCGGGGAAGGCCATGTCGTGGACGTCCATCGCCTGCAGCTCGATCTTCCCGTCGTAGGCGTCGGTCCGGACGCGGGCCTTCTCGAGCATCTTGTCGCTGATGTCGATGCCGACGATCTCGCGACCCGGCGGGAAGAAACGGACATCGAGCCCCGTGCCCACGGCGAGGAAGAGGATCTTGCCGCTCCCCATCTTCGAGAAGAGCTCGGTCTTCGCCGGCTCCCAGCGCTTCTCGGGTCCGTAGCCCGCCATCACGTCGAAATTCTTCGCCGCCTTGTCCCATTTCGCCTTCGTCACGAGATCCAATGCGAGGTCCTCCGGCGCATCCAGGCGTTCGCGGCATAACAACAGAGCAGCGTCCCGATGCCGCCGTAGACGCCCATCTTCGCGCCCTCGGCCACGGAGATCCGCATCATCGCGCCCTCCATCGAGACCCACATCGAGACGACCATGCCCGTCGTCATGACCGGGACCATGACCTCCATCGCGCCGAAGAGCGCGCCGAAGGGGAAGGCGACGAACATCGAGATCGGCATCGCGAGGAACATCGCGACGAACATCGCGACCCACATGTTCCAACCCGGACCGAAGATCGCGGCCGTGATCGCGCCGATCAGCGCGCCCGCGGCGACGTTGGCGACGAGGTCGCCCAACAGAAAATAGGGTCGTGTCTCCACCGAGGTCCTCCGATTCGCATCGATCCTACCCGACGGCGAGGCCGCCTGCCCGACGCCGGCGCCCTTCCCCGAGGACCCTCCCCGGGCGTCCCGCGAGCGACTTCGAGCCGCCCTCGCGCGCCCTCAGCCCCCGCTCTCCGCGGCGGCCATCGCCCCGAGCGCCTCGCGATGGGGAACCGCGGCGGCGACCCGGCCGGCGCCCTCGAGGAAGCTCACGAGCGCCTCCCGCACCGCGACGTCGCCGGGCTGGGCCTCCGCCACCCTTTCGAGCAGCCCGATGGCGCGCTCGACCTGGCCCGACGAATGCAGCGCAACGGCCTGGACATAGGCGAAGCGGGCCGAGCCCGGATCGAGGGCGACCGCGCGAGCCAGGTCCTCGAGCGCGGCCTCCGTCCGACCGAGCCGGACCCGGGCGAGTCCGCGGGCATGGTGGAGGGCGGCACTCTCCGGCAGACGCGCGAGACCGGCATCGAGGATCCGGATCGCCTCGTCGTCGCGGCCGACCGCGCGCTCGAGATCCGCGAGATCGGCGTGGGCCGCTTCGAAGGCGGGCTCGAGCGCGATCGCGGCCGTGAGCTCCCGCCGTGCGCCCTCGACGTCTCCCCGCTCGGCGAGGAAGAGGCCGAGCTGGGTCCGCGCCTCGGCGCGGTCCGCATCGCGTTGCAGCGCGGCGACGTACTCGGCCGCCGCCCGCTCGAAGGCGGCCTTCGCCGGGGCCGAGAGCGACCGGGTCACCGGCGCGAGCACGCGGACCGCCTCGAAGCGCACCGCCCGCCGCGGATCCTCGAGCAGCCCCGCGGCCGCCCGGACCCGCACCGGCTCGGGCGCGCTCGCGAGCCCTTCGAGGGCGCCGAGCCGGACGAGTGGATCCGCGTCGCGCGCCGCGACGGCGAGCAGCTCGGCGCTGCGCGCGCTCTGCGAGGCATCGAGGCGCGCGAGCGCCGTCGCCCGCACGATCGGCGGCTGGCTCGCGTCCGTGGCCAACCTGCGCAGCCGCGGCGCCGCATCGAGGGCGCCCGTCTCGCTCGCCTGGATCGCCTCGGCCCCGCCGCCGGCGAGCCCTTGCGCGGGCCGCCCGAGCCAGCCGCGCACCACCCGGTCCGCCCAGGCGGCGCGATTCTCGCCGTGACACCGGCTGCACGCATCGGGCAGTCCCAGGGCCCGGGCCTGATCGGGGCGCGGGACGCGGAGGCTGTGGTCGTGGCGCGGGTCGACCTGCATGTAGGTCGTCGTCGGCATGTGGCACGCGACGCAGGCGCTGCCGGGCGAGTCGACGGCGTGGTGATGGTGCTTTGGGGTCGCGTACTTCGTCGGCGCATGGCATTGGGCACAGAGCGCGTTGCCCTCTGCGCGGAGCTCCCCGGAATGCGGCTCGTGACAATCGCTGCAGGTCACGCCCTTCGCGTGCATGCGGCTCTGCAGGAAGCTCCCCCAACTGAAGACCTCGTCGCGCTGCTGGCCATCGGCGTAGTAGAGACCGGCGTCGAGCAGGACCGGACGGTAATGGTCGAGGAAGGGCTCGCCCGCGACATACGCTTCGGTGATCGCGCTGCGCCGGGCATGGCAGGGGGCGCAGACGTCGAGCTCACGGCTCGTCGTGCGCGGGACGGAGCGAACGCCGTTGCCCGTCGCCGGATCGATCGACCAGGTCACCCCGACCCGTTCGTCGAGCTGCGCGGCGAGGCCCATCGAAGCTCGAGACGGCGGGGACGAATCGGGGGCGCCAGCATCCGTCGGCGTCGGCGCTTCGCCCTCCCGGGCCGCCGCCCAGCGGACGTGCTCCTGGCCCGGACCGTGGCAGCTCTCGCAGCCGACGCCGAGCTCCTCCCAGCGCGACTCGAACTGATTGCGCTCGGCGGCGAAACGCTTGCGGTAGGCGGTGACGTGGCAGTCGGCGCAGACGTGATTCCAGTTCTGGGCCGGGCGCGAAAAGTGGAGCGGGTCGGTCGGATCGAGCGTGGCCTCGGGATAGAGATTCAGCCAGCGCTGACCGCCCTCGGCCTTCGGCCGCGTGTCCCAGGCCCAGGGCAGGACCTGGACGCGGCCCTCGACGGCATCGAGCAGATACTGCTGGAGCGGCTCGACACCGAAGGTCGCCGAGACGCGCAGCGCCTCCTCGTCCCGCGTCGCTTCGGGGCCGATCCGACCGCGCGCCGCGCGATCGCGAGCGACGACGAAGGCGCGCCCTTGTCGACCGAACGAGACCGTGCCGCCCCCCTCGCGTATCGACTCGCCCGCGAAGGGCGCCTTCACGCTCTCGGGCGTCGCGAAGGCCATGGCGACCCGATGCTGCGAGCGTTCCCAGCTCGCCGCCTGCTCGGCGTGGCAGGCCACGCAGGTCGCACTGCCCGTGAAGCCCGTGCTTGCGCTGGTGCTCGCGTTCGCGTTCTCGTTCGTGGACGACGGTACCGGCACGCTGGCAGCCGGGCGGCTTCCGTCGGACTCCCGCGCCGCCGTCGAGTCGGACTCGTCCGAGCCACAGCCGAGCGCCGCGGCGATCAGCGCGCACGCGAGCCCGGCCCGCAACGAGCGGACGATCCTCCGACGCGGCATCGCCCGCAATCCGCGCCTACTCCCCGGGCCGCTTGCCATCGTGCTGGATGATCTCGATGAGATAGCCGTCGGGATCGGTCACGAAGCCGACGATCACCGGCCAGCGATCGAGCCGTTCCGGCTTCATCACGGACTTGTACCCGCCATCGACGGCCTTCTGCCAGGTCGCCATCGCGTCGTCGACGTTGATGTAGATCTTCCAGAGCGCGAAGCCGTGATCGATCGGCCCCGGGCGCATCGTCTCGGCGAACTTCGCGAGCTGGAGCCGGCCGCCGCCGGATTTCCCGGCCAGATGGACCTCGTGGACGTTCGGGATCTCCGTCCGGCCCTGCTCGTCGAGGCCCATGATCTCGGTGTAGAACCGGACCGAACGCTCGAGATCCGAGACCGCGATGCAGAACTGACCGACCGTGCTTCCCATGAAATCCTTCCTTTCGCCGGGCGACCGCTCAGGCCGCCTGGAACAGGCTCTTGCGCGGCCCGATGCGCGCGACGAGCGGCGCGAGCTTTCCGGGATCGAAGCCGTAGAGCGAGGCCGCATTCCCGCCGAGGATCGCCTCGACCTCCGCCTCGGGAAGGCCGCGGAACGAGGCGACGAGGCGCGACTCGGTCTCGGGCCAGGTGCCTTCGGGATGCGGAAAATCGCTGCCCCACATCAGATTGCCGACGCCGATCGCATGGCGCAGCTCGGCCTCGCGCCGCGGGATCGAGGCGCCGACGCGGATGTTGCGCGCGAAGTACTCCGAGGGCTTCAGCTTCAGATGGCTCTTGTAGTCGCCGAGCTTCGCGTTGCCGGGGTGGTCGGAGGCGCGCTGGTCGAGCAGCTCGAGGTAGGACGGGACCCAGACCGAGGTCCCCTCCGTGATGACGACGCGGAGCTTCGGAAAGTCCTCGAAGACACCGCCCCAGATCAGGAAGGTCAGCGGTCGCGCGACGAACCAGGCGACCTCCGAGACGTAGATCCCCATCGCCCCGCGCAGCGGCGGCTCTCCGGGATTCGGCGGCCAGCTCCCGAAATACTGCTCG
>JBIPOQ010000608.1:0-2583 GCA_044379055.1 Myxococcota bacterium | reverse complement strand
GCAACAGCGCGCGCAGGAATCGGAAGAGCACGAACGTCGCGACGAGCCCCGCGACGACCGCGACCCCGAGCGCCGCGAAGAACCAGAAGGGCTGCTCCCAGGCGAGGTAGAGCATCGCGGGTACGGCGGCATCTCCGAGCAACGAGAGGCCGAGGTTCGAGAAGGGCTCGGGAGAGGTATTCACGGCGGCCCGCGTCGTCGCCTTCGCGACGTGGGACGTCGCGGCGAGCGTGCCGCCCATCAGGGCCGCGATCAGCGTCCAGGTCGCTCCGTCGCCGCCGAGCACACTCGCGGCGAGGGCGGCGCCGGCGGGCACGCGGATCAGGGTGTGGACGACGTCCCAGACCGAATCGACGCCGGGGATCTTGTCGGCGAAGAACTCGACGACGAGCATCAGGCCCGTCGCGCCGAGCACGAGGGGCTGCGCCCAGAGGGCGAGCCCCGGCGGCAGCGGAACCCAGCCGAAATGCCCCGCGAGCCCGACGAGGAAGAGCACCGCGTAGAGCCGCAGCCCGCTCGCCCAGCCGAGGGCCGCGGCGATCGCGATCAGGTGGGACGTATCGAGACCGGGACCCATGACGCGCCCCCTGGAGGCGATGAAGGGTGCATCTTCGTCCGCCCGGGTCTGGCGCGCCAGGGAGGCGGTTGCCAGAATCTCGCTTCGGCTGCCGCTTCCGGCCCGACGACCCCGATCCGCCCCGCCCCGACCCCATCCTGGAGGTTCCCCATGGCCCGCTACGACCTCGCGATCCGCAACGGACTCATCGTCGATGGAGCCCGGAATCCCCGCTATCGCGCCGACGTCGCGATCAAGGACGGCGTGATCGTGCGGATCGGGCGGGTCAAGCCGGGCGAGGCCGCCCGAGAGCTCGACGCGACGGGCCTCGTCGTCGCGCCGGGCTTCATCGATCTGCACACGCACTACGACGCGCAGATCTTCTGGGACCCCTACCTGACGACCTCCGGGACCAACGGCGTCACGTCGGTCGTGATCGGCAACTGCGGCTTCGGCTTCGCGCCCTGCACGCCCGAGCTGCGCGAGACCTCGATGAAGTCGATGACGAAGGTCGAGGCGATCCCGCTCGCGACGCTGAAGGCGGCGATTCCGTGGGACTGGGAGACGTATCCGGAGATGCTCGACAGCATCGATCGGCAGCCGAAGGCCGTGAACCTGCTGCCCTACGTCGGCGTCAACCCGCTGCTGATCGCCGTCATGGGGCTCGACGACGCCAAGGCCGGGCGCAAGCCGACCGACGCCGAGCACGCCGAGATGGCGCGCCTGCTGAACGAGGCGATGGATGCGGGCGCCTGCGGCTGGTCGACCCAGACGCTCGGGACGCCGGGCGATCCCGAGGCCGTGACCCAGGGCGGCTCCGCGCAATCCGATTGGGACGGGACGCCGATGCCCTCCGACGTGATGTGGCCCGAGACGCACGAGGTCCTGGCGCGCGTCCTCGGCGAGCGCGGCGAGGGCTTCATCGAGATGTCCGCCGCGGGCATGCCGCGCGAGCACTGGGAGCGGATCGCCGAGCTCTCGGGCGCGCCCGTCATCTACCAGGCGATGCCCGCGTCGCCGTACATGATTCCGATGCACGACGACCTGATGGCCTGGTTCGAACGCTGTCGCGACAAAGGCCTGCGCATCTACGGCCAGGGCATCACGCAGAACCCGCCGCTCGTCTTCACCTTCGACTACTGGGATCTCTGGGGCCCCGTCTGGAACGAGTTCACCGGCCCCGACCTCCCGAAGGCGACGAAGCTCGCGAACATGGCCGACCCGGCGATTCGCGAGAAGCTCCGCAGCACGCCGCTCAAGTACATGTTCATCGCCGGCGTGAACGAAGCGAAGATCGTCGAGACCTTCACGCCCGATCAGCAGCGCTGGGTTGGCAAGAGCATCCAGGAGATCGCCGACGCGACCGGCAAGCACGTCGTCGACGCGATCTGCGACATCGTCGTCGCCGACGACCTCCGCACGATCTTCTCGGCCGCCCAGTTCGACATCAACATGGACGGCCTGCGGCAGCTGATCGGCAACCCGTTCGTCATCCCGGGCCTCTCGGACGGCGGCGCGCATCTGAAGTATCTCGCCGCCGGCAGCTACGGAACGGAGTACATCGCCCGCTACGTCCGCGACACGCCGCTCACGACCCTCGAGGAAGCCCACTGGCGCTTGTCCGCCCTGCCCGCCCACTGCGCAGGATTCCAGGATCGCGGCGTGCTGCGCGAGGGCGCGGCGGCCGACATCATCGTCTACGACTACGAGAAGCTCGACTACGAGTTCCCGACCTTCCGCCACGACCTGCCCGGCGACGAATACCGGATCACGTCGAACGGGACGGGCTACCGCTTCGTCCTCGTCAATGGCCAGGTCACGATCGAGAACGACCAGCCGACGAACGTCTACTCGGGTCTGCTGCTGCGACACGGGCGCTAGTCGGGCGACGCGCGCGGGCCAGGAAGACGGGGCAGCCTGCACGTGAGCGAGAAGACCCGAGCCGCCGGTCCTGTCCGCACGCTCGGCCGGTCGCTCGCCGTCGCCTGCGCGATCCTCTTGCTGTTTTTGCGTGCGTCCGCCTAGGC
>JBIPOQ010000606.1:0-2584 GCA_044379055.1 Myxococcota bacterium | reverse complement strand
GCTCTGCTGGGGGTTCTTCGCGAGCCGAATCGCGACGCCCGTTCCGCTCCCGGTTCTCGCGACGATTCCGGGGCTGGCCTGGCTGACGATGGCGCTCATGTTCGTGGCGCTGAACCTGATCCTGCTCGGGTTCACGAGCCCGAACCCCGTCTCTGCGCTGATGGACCGGGCGGGCGGGCGGGCGGGGTCTGGGGCGGCCGGGGCGCTCCGGATCACGCGACATCCCGCCTTCATGGGGATCGCGCTCGCCGGCCTCTCTCACGTCCTCGTGAATCCGGCGGCGATCGATCGGGCCTTCTTCGGCGGGATGGCGCTCTACAGCGTGCTCGGGTGTGCGCATCAGGATTGGCGTCGGCGTCGATCGGGCGACGCCGCGCTCGCCGCGTTCTTCGCCGAGACGTCCTTTCTTCCGTTCGTCGCGATTGCGACCGGACGCAATCGCCTCGTCCTGCGCGAGCTGCGCCCCCTCGTCCTCGCCGCCGCCGCCGCGCTCTATGCCGCGATCTTCTTCCTCCACCACCGGATCTTCGCCTAGCACGGCGAGCTGTCGCCGCGGAGGGGGCCCTGATACATTGAAGTCGATGTCGAACTTCTTTCGCAAGACCCTCGAGACCCGGCTCCGCCTCGCCCTCGAAGCGACGCCCTTCAGCGGTCGGCGCATCCAGGCGCGTCGGTCGCAGCGGGGCCGCCTCGCGGGCTCGGCGCCAGGGGCGTTCGTGATCCCCCTCCCGGATCTGACGGGGCGGGGCCTGCGGCCCGTCTACCTCGAGCGGCGAAGCCGTTATGCGACGGTGACCTCCGTTCGGCTCCTCGACCCGGAAACCCTCGTCTGCGCCTCCTTTCTCGAGAAGAAGCTCTATCTCGTCCGCTTCGACGTCGCGGCGGGGACCCACCGGATCCTCGACGCGATCTCGACGACCCATCGCGGCATCCCCGTCGAGACGGATCTCGCCGACGCGGATCCGTCCGGCGAGCAGATCGCCCTCAGCAACTTCCACCACGGCTCGCTCGGTCTGTACCGCCGTCAGGGCGACCGGCTCGCGTTCGTCCGCGACCTCGACTTCGGCCTCGAAGCCAAGGTCCACGGCGTTCGGTTCGCGTCCGGCGATCTCGTCGCCGTCACCGTCGGTTCGACGCCGACCGGCGTTCGCTTCTACGATCTGGCGAGCACCCGTCCGACGATCCACGTCGATTTGCCGCGAAAGACCCAGGACCTCGCCTTACTCTCCGAGCGCGAGATGATCGTTCTCTCGGTCCACGGCGCGCCGCGCCGAAGGCGGCAGACGGACTACGGCTCCGACGTCTGCCGCGTCCGCTTCGATCCGGCGTGCGGTCGCGCCGAGATCGAACGGCTCCGAACCTTCGCGGACACGCACTTCGACGCCTGTGTCCTGCACGCCGGACGCCTGTTCCTCACGGATCAGCGCAACGACCGCGTCGAGATCCTCGATCCCGACTCGCTCGAGATCGTCGGCTCGGTCGGCGGGTACGATTTCCCGCACGGGATCGACGTCCGTTTCGGCCTGCTCGCCGTCTCGAACTACGGCACGAACGCGATCGACCTGCGGCCGGTTTCCGACGTCTGCTCGGCGAGCTGACGCGTCAGGCGAGGATACGGCCGACCGAGCGCTCGCCCTGCAGCGAGGTGCGCTGGACGACGCGGTGGAGGCCCTTCGGCGTGCCGAGGGCGGTGTGCATCGTGCGCCAGTTGTCCCAGAGGACGATGTCGTTCGGCTGCCAGTCGTGCATGTAGGTGAAGCGGCCGGAGAGGGTGTGGTCGACCAGCTCTTGAAGCAGCGCGTCGCCTTCGGCGCGGGGCATGTCGACCATCTCGATCAGGTGGATCGGCGAGAGGACGAGCGATTTCCGGCCGCTCTCGGGATGGGTCCAGACGAGGGTATGGGCCACGGGCGGAAAGCTGCCCCAATCCTGCGTCCCCATCGAACCGAAGCGCAGGCCCGGCGGCTTCCCGAAGCGCATGTCGAGGATGTTGACGACGTAGTCGAAGCGGGCCTCGAGGCCTTCGATGCGCTTCTTCAGGGCGGGCGAGAGCGCGTCGTAAGCGGCAGCCGTATCGATCCAGCCGGTTTCGCCGCCGCGGGCGGGGCGTTCGATCATGCGCAGCAGCGCGCCGCGACAGGGCTGGGTCGTATAGATCATGTCGCTATGCCAGGGGATGCGTCCGACGATCGGCTCGTCGTCGACGTAGTGGACGATCGGCTCGTTCTTGCCGCGCGTCGTCAGCTCGATGATCTCGGGATGGCCCTCGAGGCGGACGCTCTCGACGGGATGGACGTCGAGGTCGCCGAAGCAGCGGGAGAGGGCGACGTGGCGCTCGGGGGTCGTGCCGATGCCGCGAAAGACGAGGATTCCGGCGTCGAGCCAGACGTCGTAGAGCGCGCGCCGCGTCGCTTCGGGGATCGGCTTCGAGAGATCGAGCCCGATGATCTCCGCGCCTACGCCTGCGCCCGTCGGCTTGACTTCGAAATCCATCTTCGGCTCCTCCCCGGCTGCATTTTCGTTCCGATCGCTCGGCCCGTTCCCCATTCTCTCCCAATTCGCGAGCGCGGGGAAGCCCGAAATC
>JBIPOQ010000605.1:0-2585 GCA_044379055.1 Myxococcota bacterium | reverse complement strand
CTCGTAGGCCGTGAGGATCTCGCCGGGAATCGCCGCGAGCCCATTCGCCCGCGCCGCGAGGAGCGTCGCGAGCTCGGCGTCGATGCCGCCCTCGGCGCTCTCCAGGGCGCCTGCACAGCGTCGCGACGCCTCCGCCGCGAGGGCCCGCTCGGCCCGATTGGCCGCGATCTCCGCCTCTGCGCCTTCGAGCTCTTCGAGCAGCCCGAGCTCCCGGGCCTCGAGCTCGGATTGCCGGGAGCGGAGCCCGAGCATCTCGCTCTGGAGCGCCGAGAGCTCCTTGGACGCGCGCACGCTGCCCGAGTACAGGGTCCGCTCGGCCTCCTTCGCGCGGGCCGCGAGCTCGGAGACCTCGCCGGAGATCGACTTCTCGGAGATCCCGAGCTCCGCGCGGCGGGAGAGCAGCGCCTCGTGAGCCGCGTCGAGCGGGAGCCCCGCCGCGTCGGCACGGAGCAGCGCCTCGCGTTCGGGGAGGTCGCGCCGCCTCCGCGCGAGCCGGTCGCACGCGAGGTCGAGCTCTTGCAGGTCGAGAAGACAATCGAGGAGGGACAAGTCCGCACACTACCACGCCCGGGCTCGATTCGTTTCAGGGGCCGCTGCTACGGTCGCTCCTCGGGGGTTCCGCATGGGTCCGTCGCGCCGCACACGCCCGAGAAGATCGATCGCCGCCGTGGTCGGGCTGCTCCTGCTCGCGGCGCTCCTTCGCCTCGCGGGCATCGATTCCTTCCTGCTTCCGGAGGCGGCGCCGCCGGCGGCGAAAGGGGCCGAAGGCCTCGAGCGGGCCGCTCCCGGCGATCCGGGCGCGAGTCGCCTCGCACGGGCCTTCGCCGAGCGGGAATCGGGCTTCATGGTGACGTTCGAAGGCGAGGTCTCGAAGGTCCTCGCCGACGACCGCGACGGGTCGCGCCATCAGCGCTTCCTCGTGCGCGTCGGGGGCCGGGACCAGACGGTCCTCGTCGCCCACAACATCGACCTCGCCGAGCGCGCCCCGGTCGAGCCGGGCCTGCGGCTCCGCGTGCGCGGTCAGTACGAATGGAACGAACGCGGCGGCGTCGTCCACTGGACCCACCACGATCCCGACGGCCGCCATCCCGGCGGATTTCTCGAGGTCGACGGAAGGCGGATCGAATAGCGCGGATCGCGCCGGCGACCTCGAACGGCCCGTCAGCGGAGCGGCGGCGGCCCGGGCGTCGCGAACGGCCCGCAGGACGGGACCGGAGCGCCCTCGCAGGCGATCGGTCGAAAGCACTTCAGCGCGTAGATCATCGCGATCGGCCAGCAAACGACGAGCAGCACGAGGAAGATCGGGATCGAGAAGCGCCAGCCGCGCTCGACCGGGACGGGGCGGGGCCGAGCCTGCTCGCTGATCTCCGACATGACCGACTGCTTCTCGTCGTCGACCTCCCGCGCGTCGAGACTCGCATCGCAGCTGGGACACCGCGCGTCGGCGGCCTCGTGGAGCGCGACGTCGAGCGAGATCTTCGTCCCGCAGGACGAACAGGTCTCGACGTGCAGCCGGGACCGCCGGAGCCAGCCGTCCTGGATCAGCTTCGTCTTGCGATCCCAGACGACGTGTCGCCGACCCGACGAGTTGAGATCGCGGATCGCGGTCTCGAGGGTCGCCTCGTCGAACTCGGAGTTGGCGAGCAGATCCTCGGCCGAGACCTCGACGTGGCGCTCCATCAAGCGCATCAGCCCCACGGCCCTCCGCTCCCGCTTTCGCAGCGAGAGCCCGAGGACGAGCATTCCGATCGGAGCGATCGACGCGAACGCGACCAGGCCGAAGACGCCCCCTCGCGAAATCGCAGCCCCTTCGGGCCAGGCGAGGGCGACGACGACGCCCAACGCGACGACGGCGGCCCCGCACGTCGCCCCGCGAAACATGAAGTCGTCGAGTCGGAGGAGGTTTTCGTCCTGCTGCATGGGCGGCCGGATCGGCTCGGCCGCGATCCGGCTTGACGGCTCGGTGTCTCGCCCGAGGCGCCGCAAACCGACGCGTTCCCGTGTCGCGTGTCCGACGCCGTCGAGCTGCCGCTCGAAGATCTTCGTTGCCCTCGAATTGCCGGCCTGCTTCGGGCATCGGGGTCACACCGGTTCAAGATCCGTGATTCCCATGCCGACGAACGAATCGTTCCATCGAGGAAGCCGTGGGGTCTTCCGTCGACGGGAGAATGGAAATCGAGATGATGGCCCGACCGTTCCGAATCGACCGTCTCCGGACCGAAGCGCCGCGCCGCGCTGCCCGGCTCGGCTTCGTCCTCGGCGCGCTCACGAGCCTGCTCTTCGCCGGCAACGCATCGGCACTTTCCTTCCGGGCGGATTTCCGCAACTCGACCTATCAGACCCAGGCGGGAGACGGCTTCGCCGACCTCCTGCTCGAGCACCAGTCCGGGAGCCTGATCCGTTCGACCGTGACGACCGGTCTCGAGAACATCTCGACGGCGGTCCATGCGAACGGCGTGAACAACAACTACAGCATCCTGCTGACGACGACGTTCCAGGTCGCCGTCGCCGGGACCTACACGTTCCAGGTCGGCACCGACTGGGGCCGCGGTGGCGCCGCGGCGCTGATCGACACGACGACGGGC
>JBIPOQ010000103.1:0-9501 GCA_044379055.1 Myxococcota bacterium | reverse complement strand
CCCTGAAGCACATGCCCGAGGACACGCTGCATGCCCGGCCCGAGACGATGGAGAAGGTCGTCGAGGAGATCGGTGCCCGCTACGGCTCGATGGAGGGGTACCTCCGCGATGCCGGGGTCGACGACTCGGTGCTCGAGCGGCTGCGCGCGAAGTGTCTCGTCTGAGTCCTCTCGCCTGACGGCGTCGGGCGCGCCGCGCCGGACGCGTCGCCCCGGCGTTCCGATCGTCCCCGTCTGCTAGGCGCGCTCCATCCGCTCGAGCAGCGGTCGGATCTCCCGCCCTTCGATCTGATAGGCGCGACCACAGAACTCGCAGACGATCTCCTGACCGGCCCCGCTCTCGACGAGCTCGCGGAGCTCGCCGGGCTCGAGAAGCGAAAGCGTGCGCAGCGCGCGCTCGCGGGTGCACGGACAGTGGAAGCGCGGATCCATGCGATGGCGCGCCCGGGAGCCCAGGCCGACCAGCAGCCGGTCGATCAGCGCGTTCGCGTCGATCGGCCCCTCGAGCAGGGTCGCCAGGCCGGGCAGGCCGGCGACGTTCGCCTCGACCTGGGCGAGCTCCTCGTCGCTCGCGCCGGGCAGCGCCTGGACGAGGAACCCGCAGGCGCCGACGTCGCGCCCGCGCGGGCCGAGGGCGACGCCGAGCCCCATCGCCGACGGCGTCTGCTCGCTCTCGGTCAGGTAGAGGGTCAGGTCTCCGGCGATCTCGCCGGAGACGAGGGGCACGCTGCCGGTGTAAGGCGAGCGCCAACGCGGGCGATGGCGCACGACGTTGAGCGTCCCGAGGCCGACGGCGCGGGCGACGTTCGGGCTGCCGTCGGCTCGCGTGACCTCCGTGAGCGGGCGCTGGACGGTGCCGCGCACGCGGGCCCGGGAGTCGGCGATCGCGGTCAGGCTGCCGATCGGCCCGTCGCCGCGGAACTGGACCTGCACCGACTCGACGTTCGCATCGTCGGCATCGTCCGCCGCGCTACCGACCGCGATCAGCAGCGCGCCCATCATCGCGCGGCCGAGCGCGTTGCCGGAGGTCGGGGCGTACTCGCGCAGGGAGAGCGCCTCGGCGACGAGCTCGCTCGCGAGGATCGCCTTGACCGCGATCGTCCCCGACTCGGAGATCGTGCGGACGAGCTCGTCGGGGCGCGCCGTCGCGCGGGGCAGGACCTCGTGGCGTTCGCCGTCGCTCAATTCCGGGTCTCCCGGCGCTCCCAGCGCTCGAAGGCGAAGCCGTGGGCATGGCGCTCGTCGCGAGCGCGGACGTCCCGCTCGACGCAGTGCCAGATCGTCGGATCGAGCTCGGGGAAGAACGTGTCGCCTTCGGGCTCGGCTTCGACGCGGGTCAGGTAGACGCAGTCCGCGAATTCGAGGCCCTCGCGGTAGATCCCTTCGCCGCCGGCGATGAAGCATTCGCGGAAGCCGTGCGCGCGGGCCCAGTCGATCGCGGCGGGGAGGTCGGTGAAGAACTCGACGCCGCCCGCGCTCGGGCGGGGCGTGCGGCTCACGACGAGGTTCTTGCGGTCGGGCAGCGCGCGGCCGATCTCGTCGAAGGTCTTGCGCCCGATCACGATGCAATGTCCGACGGTCAGGCTGCGGAAGAACCGCTGGTCGTCGGGCAGCTTCCAGGGAATGCCGCCGCGATGGCCGATCACGCCGTTCCGGGCCGCCGCGACGACGAGCGAGATGCGCATGCCTGGCAGTTCGCGACTAGACCGCGATCGGCGCGGCGATCCGCGGATGCGGGTCGTAGCCTTCGAGTCGGAAGTCGCCGGGGGTGAACTCGAAGAGCGACTTCACGGCGGGGTTGAGGATCATGCGCGGCAACGGACGCGGCTCGCGCGAGAGCTGCAGGCGCGCCTGCTCGAAATGGTTGTGGTAGACGTGGGTATCACCGAGGGAGAAGACGAGCTCGCCGGGCTCGAGATCGGTCACCTGCGCGACCATCATCGTCAGCAGCGCGTACGACGCGACGTTGAAGGGCAGGCCGAGGAAGACGTCGACGCTGCGCATCGTGACGAGGCAGTGGAGCCGGTCGCGCTGGACGTTGAACTGGGCGAGCAGATGGCAGGGCGGGAGCTTCATCGCGTCGAGCTCGCCGACGTTCCAGGCGCTCATCACGAGCCGGCGCGAGTCGGGCTCGCTGCGGATCTTCTCGACGAGGCGCGCCAGCTGATCGATCTCGACGGGCGGCGTCCCCGGCGCTGCGCCGCGGGGCGGAGCCGCCCGCCAGCGGCGCCACTGGGCGCCGTAGATCGGACCGAGCTCGCCGTCCTCGTCCGCCCACTCGTCCCAGATCGTGACGCCCTCCCGCTGGAGGGACTTCGCGTTCGTGTCGCCGGCGATGAACCAGAGCAGCTCGTGGAGGATGCTCTTGAGGTGGAGACGCTTGGTCGTGAGCAGCGGGAAGCCCGCGCCGGGCAGCTCCGGATCGAGCGCGAAGCGCAGCTGGCGACCGAAGACGCTGCGGGTTCCGGTGCCCGTGCGGTCGCTCTTGTCGACGCCATTCTCGAGCACGTCACGGAGGAGTTCGAGATACGACTTCATCGTCTAGCTCATCCGATTGCGTCGAGATCGGCGCCGGCTCGTTCGAGTCGCTCACGCCCGGACCTTCGAGACGCCACTCTATCACACGCCGCTCGGCCGGATCCCTCAACCGCCCGAGCCCTCGACGAGATTGCGAAGCACGCCGACCCCCCCGACCCAGGTCCCGAGGATGCTGCCGAAGGTCGTCAACACGAAGACGAGGAAGATCCGCATCAGCCGGCTCTGCCACCAGCGCGCCGGGATCGCGAGGTCGTCGCCGACCGTCGCGAAGTCCGAGACGATCGGAGGCCGCACCCAGAGCTGGGCAAAGGCGGCGACGTAGCCCGCGCCGATCAGGGGAGAAAGACTGGTGAAGGGCGAGGAGATCGCGCCCGCGGCGATCGCCATCGGGTGTGCGAGCGCGATCACGGCGGCGATGGCCGTCGGCACGGCGTGGGCGAGGAACCAGATCGCGACGTTCTCGCCGGCGGCCTCCGGCCCCTGGGTCCAGGCGATCCAGCCGATCGCGCCCACGATCGAGGCGGGAATCGACCAGCCGGCGAGCTTCCAGGCGAGGGATTCCGCGGGGATCGCCTCGATCTCGGCGAGGTCCGCGCGCTCGCCGCGCTCGAGGCGGCCCTTCATGCCCTCGACGTGGCCCGCGCCGACGACGGCGACGACCCGGCGCCCGTCGGCCTCGAGGATCTTGTGTGCGAGATAGGCGTCGCGTTCGTCGATCAGGACCCGCTTGAGATCGGGCATCAGGCGACCGAGCTCGTTCATCACCTCCGAGACGACGTCCTGGTTGCGGAGCCGTGCGAGCTCGTCCTCGCTGACGTCGGGGCTCTCGACCACGCTCGCCCCGAGCTCGGACAGGAGTCTCACCCGCTGCCACCACGAGATCGAGCGCCACGCCCGCCGCAGCGTCACCCGCACCTCGCGGTCGCAGAGCGCGATCGGGATCCCGAGCCGCTCCGCGACGCGCGCGGCCTCGAGCAGCTCGCTGCCGGGCGCCACGCCGAGCTTCAGTCCGAGGCGCCTCTGATAGGAGGCCAGGATCAGGTTCAGCATGAGCGTCGCGAGCTGCTTCTTGCGCATGACCTCGCGCAGGTCCTGCTCGGCGAAGCGCTTCTCCTGGGAAAGGGCCTCGTAGCGGCCGGCGTCGAGCTCGATGCAGACGACGTCCGGTCGCTCGCGCTCGATCACCTCGCGGACGAGCTCGACGGAGCGCTGGGAGACGTGGGCGGTGCCGACGAGCCAGATCTCGCGGTCGCCGGCGCGCACGAGATGGACGTCGTCCTGCGCACCGGCCGCGCTCGCAAGCGGCGCGGGAGAATCGTCGGGGCTCATCGTCTCTCCGCCGGCGTCGACGGGCGACGGGGCCCGGGCCGGTGCGGGAGGATGCGGCCGACGGGGTCGGGCGGCAAGCGCGGCGCGGAAGGGCGGGTCAGGCCGGCTCCGGTGTGCGGCGGCGAAGGTGCAGGACGATCCGCGTGCCGAGCAGGACGGCGAGAACGGCGGCGTGGATCGAGGGGGGACGGTAGTCCGCCTTGACCAGCCAGAAATGATGCAGGAGGGCGAGTCCACCGGCGGCGTAGACGAGTCGGTGGAGCGTTACCCAGCGGCGACCGAGGCGTTTCATCGCGCTCCGGGTCGACGTCGCGGCGAGGACTGCGAGGATCGAGAACGCGGCCATGCCGGCCATGACGTAGGGACGCTCGGTCAGGTCCTCGGCGAGGGCGGCCGGGTCGAGCGCGAGATCGAGCACCGACCAGACCAGCAGATGGGCGGCGGCCCAGGCGAAGGCGGCGAGGCCGAAGGTGCGGCGCAGGGGGGCGAGGAAACGCCAGCCGAAGAGTCGCCGCAGCGGTGTGATCGCGAGGGAGGCGAAGAGGAAGCGGATCGCCCACTCGCCGGACGTGTGCGTCAGCGTCTCGATCGGATCGGCGCCGACGCCCCGGATCGCGAACGTGAGGGCGAGAACGACGGCGGGCAGACAGACGAGGATCAGGGCGAGCGCGTGGATCCGTCGTTCGAAGCCCGGACCTCGCATCAGAAGCTCCGCGTCAGATCCATCCCCGCGTAGAGCGAGGCGACCTCGTCCCCGTACCCGTTGAAGGGCAGCGTCGGCTGCTTGCGGAAGCCGCCGAGGGGGCGTTCGCGGGCCTGGCTCCAGCGCGGGTGATCGACGGCGGGGTTCACGTTCGCGTAGAAGCCGTACTCGCTCGGTTGGAGATCGTTCCAGCTCGTGCGCGGTTGCGTCGTCGTCAGCTGGATGCGGACGATCGACTTGATGCTCTTGAAGCCGTATTTCCAGGGCACGACGAGTCGGATCGGCGCGCCATTCTGGTTCGGGAGCACGCGTCCGTACATACCGACCGCGAGGAAGGCGAGCGGATGCATCGCTTCGTCGAGCCGGAGCCCCTCGCGGTAGGGCCAATCGATCACGTTGCGCCGCTGGCCGGGCATCTGCTCCGGATCGACGAGGGTCTCGAAGGAGACATAACGCGCCTTCGACGTCGGTCGGAAGCGCGCGAGAACGCTCGCGAGCGGGATTCCGACCCAGGGCACGACCATCGACCAGGTCTCGACGCAACGGAAGCGGTAGATGCGCTCTTCGAGGGGCGCCGCGGCGAGGACGTCTTCGAGAGGCACGCGGCCGGGCTTCTCGACCTCGCCATCGATCAGGACGGACCAGGGCGACGGCCGGAGCGTGTGCGCCTTCTCGGAGGGGTCGGTCTTGTCGGTTCCGAACTCGTAGAAGTTGTTGTAGCGGGTCGCGTCCTGATAGTCGGTCGGGGGGGCATCGACGCGGAAGGCCGCGCTCGCCGGCCGGACGTTCGGGAGCTCGGGCGGCCGCGCGCTCGCAGGCTCTGCGGCCGCATCCGCCTCGTCGGCGGCCGGGCAGCCGGCGAGCGCCGCCCCGAGCGCGGCGACCGCCCCGAGGCGCAGCACCTCGCGGCGATTCAGGAACAGCGCTTCATCCGTCACCCGGGATTCGGGAATTCTCGTCCGGTCCATCCTGCACCTCTTCTGCCCATCGACCTCGACCCGTCCGGCCCGGTTCCGTATCGACCCCGCAGGGCCTGAGCCGGCCTCCGCCCGCCGATCGGTCCAGCCGTCTCTTCTCTTCGCCCCAGTCTTCGCCCCAGTTCGCCGAAGATCGCTCCCCGGTTACAGATTGGCCGCCATCCCGACGATGGAGTTCGAGATCCACGCCGCGCCCGGCCATCCCGGGTCGCCCGAGGAATTCGACCTTGATGCGTCATCTCGCGAGCCCTGCCCATCCCCGCTGCCTGCCCGGTGTGCTTCGGACCCCGTCCGCCGTCCGGGCGCTCGTTCTCTCGATCCTCGTCGCCTTCTGCGCGGCCGGCTCGGCCTCGGCCGATTCGTCGCCGCGCAAGCTCGGCCGGGGCCTCGCCAACATGACGCTCGGCGTGATCGTCGTGCCGGCCAAGGTCATCGAGACGACGCGCGCCCAGGGGCCGTTCGTCGGCGCGACCTGGGGTCTCGTGAAGGGCCTCGGCTGGATGGTCGCGACCGAGACGATCGGCGTCTTCGAGTTCCTGACCTGTCCCTTCGAGACGCCGCCCGACTTCAAGCCGATCCTCGATCCCGAGTTTCCGTGGGGCCACTACGAGGACCCCGCGAAGCGCACGGCGAAGAAGAAGGAAGTCAAGCGGCGCAGCGTCTTCACGCGCGACCGCTGAAGCCGAGCCGCGGCAGCGGCAGGAAGCGCTGCTGCAGGCGCTGCGCGAGCCCGGGTCGAAGCTCCTCCTCGAAGTCCGCGAGCGTGAACTCGAGCACCAGCGCGCCCTCACCATGCCGGATCCCGGTGAGCCGGGTCTCCGGGGCGAGCCGCGGCATCGGGAAGAACGTCCGGAACAACGTCGCGAGCCGGTTCTCGAGGCCGAGAAAGGTCGCGCGTCGGGGCCGCAGCACGAACCAGCCCCGGTCGATGCAGAGCTCCGCCTCCGCCCGGGTCACCGCCCGCCCCGCCACGTCGAGGGCCAGCTCGACGCCGCTCTCGCGCAGCGCGAGCCGGAACGGCGCGTTCGCGCGCGCGAGCCAGCGATCGATCTGGGGCTGCTCGATGGTCATCTCGACCCGCGGTCCGATGGCCTGGATCCGCGCGGGCAGCCCCGGCGTGAACTGGAACCGCTCGCTCTCCAGGACGAGTCGCTGGCAGGGCAGCGCGAGCACCGCGACCCCCGCCAGCTCGAGCCGCCCGCCGACGAACGTCCCCCGCACCGAATCGCCGATCGCCCCCTTCCAGCTGACGCGCGCCGGCATCGCGAGGTAGGTGCTGATGAGCTCGTCGATCGCGTCGGACTGCATGCGCCGGAGCCTAACGGTCCAGGGCAGGCGCTGCACGCGACCGGATCGGCGCGTTGACCGGGGCGAGGCGTTCCGGGACCCTCTGGCGCATGGTGAACCTGATCCGGCCGCGCTCGCAGGAAGTCGGGCTCGTCTGCCTCGACGCGGAGCCGCGGGGGCGCGTCGAGAGGCGCCTCGAAGCGCTCGCCGAGCTCGTCCGACACGATCGGTTCGACGACACACGCAGGCTCGACGAGGCCCTCGAGGGCGAGCTCGAGGAGCTCGCCGAGAGGCCTTCGCGGATCGCGGCGCTCGCTCTTCTCGCGGTGATCGACGGCCTGCGGCGCGAGGCCTCGGGAACGATCACCGCCGGTGCGCGCGCCGACGCCGTGCTCGCCCGTGGCGACTATTTCGGCCATCGGCCGGGGCGCTCGCTCGCGACCGGTGAGGCCGAGATTGCCAGTCGTGGCTATTTCGACGTCGAGGATCGTCCGCCGATCGCTTGCTGGATCGGGCTGCTCGTGCCGGCCGTCCGCGCGCCGAAGGGCGAAGAGGATCTCGTGGTCGTCGCCTGGATTCCGGAGCGGGCGGTCGAGCGCGCGAGAGCGGGATGTCGCGCCTGTCCGAACGGTGCGCTCCTGCTGCTCTCGGAGAGCGCGCCGGATGTCCATCGTCGGCTGCGAGCGATCGAAGCGCGGATCGCGGGCGGCTAGAGCGAGCGGATGGGCTGGGATCCGATCGCCTGGATGCGGAGCATCCGATCGCGGTCGTAGATCATGACCTGCTGCAGCCCGTGCTCCCGCAGCCGCAGGACGAGGGCCTCGGCGGCGGCCTGGCGGCCGTCGTGGGGGAGGCTCTTCCAGCTGTCGTCGAGGGTCCCGACGAAGCCGGGGCCCCGGCCCTGTCCGTTGCGATGTCCCTCGACGAGATAGGGCGAGACGGATCCGAGCTGATCGCGGCTGAAGGCCTGGAGATCCCGTCCGCTGCGGGCGAGGTAGAGATGGAGGCCGACGGCGATCACGATCGCCGCGACGGCGGCCTGGGCGATCCGGACGAAGAGGCCCGAGCGAAGCGGCCGGCCCGGCGTCGCGAGCTTGTCGCGGCCGCGGCGATCGTCTTCGAGGGCCTCCCGAACCAGATCCCGGGCGCGCTCGCGTCGCTCGGGTCGTGCGGGCCGGGTCGGCGTCGAAGGCGCGGTTCGCTCGCTCGTCGAGCGCGCCACACGGGGGGCGGTCTTCGCGCTCCCCTCCGACGCGGCGACCGATCCGGGAGACCCGCCGTCTGCGCGATCCACCGCAGCCGGAGACGTCGACGCGCTCGTCTCCGTCGCCGCGGGCTTCGACTTGCGGAGCGCGGAATGGGTGAGGACGTGCTCCTCGCGCAAGCGATCCGCGAGCGGGGCGAACAGGAACTTGTTCTTCAGCTCGGTCAGCGCGCAGGCCTGCTTGTAGGCGTCGTTCGCGAGCTTGTCCTCGATCTCGTGCCGGAAGCGCGCATCGAGCTCCTCGACCCATACGTCCGAGACCTGGTCCGCGGACAGGCCGAGGGTCTGGAGCTCGATCGCGAGGACGGCGAGCGAGCGACACATCAGGCCAACCAGGATCGCGGTCCCGATCGGATTCTCGGACGAGCCGACGGTCTCGGCTTCGAGGGCCTCGAGCTCGGAGTTCGCGAGCGTCTCGAGGTCGAGGGCGATGGCGATGCGACGCTCGGCGGAGTCGGATCCCGCTTCGCCCCGGATGCGCTGGCGGACGGCCGACGCGATCCGGCGGAGCCTCGTCGACGCGAAGACCGAGTCGTCGTTGTCCTCGGACGCCGCCTCCGACGCGGATTCGATCTCGACGACGCCCCAGTCGCCGGCGTCGAGGATCGCGTCGGTGACGCGCTCGAGCTGGGCGGCATTGTAGGTCACGATCGCGCGCAGGATGCGCGGCTCGAAGAAGATCGAGCCGAGCTCGACCTTGCGCTGTCGAAGGGATCGGCGCTGGATCTCCTCGCGGACCCGATCGGTGTCCATGTTGGCCGCGGCGAAGAATTCCGTCGCGATCTCCGAGACCCGGACCTCGTCCTCGGTCTCGAGACGAGCACAGAGCGCCGCGAGCCGCGGCGTCAGCGAGGTCGGGTCGTGGGCGACGATGCCGTGGCGGCGCGCGCCGTGGGTACACAGAAGGGTGATCAGGTAGTCGATCGATCCGATCCGCTCGGAGAGCTTCCCGGCATCGTCGACGCCCTCGCCGAGCATCAGGTCGAGCAGATCGAGCACGCTCCGCCGATCGTTGCTCATCCGCCCCGGGAGCGTCGAGCGCAGCTGGGCCACGGCGACGCCGACGGCGAGGCGGCGCATCGTCGACTCGAACGCGTCGAGCGAGGTGTCGATCTGGGTGAGCGTGATCGAGGAGGGCGCGTTGGCGTCGCGTTTCGCCTGGGCGAGGCGCTGGGTCAGGGCGCGACCGGCCTCGGCGATCTCGCGACCGGCGGCGGTCACGGCCGAGGGCGCCAGGGCGCCGAAGGCCGATCGAAGCGAGCGCAGGCGCTCCAGTCGCAGGTCGAGCGGGGCCGGGGTCGGGGGCGCGGCCTGGAGCCTGCGCGGGACGTTCTCGCTCGAATCGGACATGTCGATCGTCACCTCGGCGGGGAGGCCGCCCCGTGGAGAAGAGTCAGAAGGCCG
>JBIPOQ010000001.1:0-29951 GCA_044379055.1 Myxococcota bacterium | reverse complement strand
GGCCTCCCGACCCCCCGAAACGGTCGACACCCCGGGGCACAGAGGATACGGTCCCCGCCATGCAAGACACCCGTCGCCTCACGTCGGCCACGCCCTCGTTCTCCGCGTCGACGAAGCGGGCCGCGATCGCCGCCCTCGCGCCGACGCTCGCGCTCGCCGTCTCGCTCGCGGCACCGCCGCTCTCCGCTCAGCCCGCCCAGAGCACTCAGACCTCCGAGACCGCGCCGATGCTCGCGGACCCCGTCGCCGCGATGACCACGACGACCCTCGAGAACGGCCTCGAGGTCCACCTGCTCGAAGACCACCATACGCCGGTCGTCGCCTTCCAGGTCTGGGTGAACGCCGGTTCCGCGGACGAGTCCTTCTATACCGGCATCGCTCATCTGTTCGAGCACATGATGTTCAAGGGCTCGAAGAACGTCGGCGAAGAGGTCCACGCCCAGCTGATCACCGAGCGCGGCGGCATGATCAACGCCTACACGAGCCGCGACGTCACCGTCTACCACGAAGACGTGACCCGCGAATCGCTGCCCCTCGTGATCGATCTCGAGGCCGAGCGCTTCGCGAATCTCGTCGTGTCGCCGGAGATCCTCGAGGCCGAGCGGCAGGTCGTGATCGAAGAGCGCCGGCTGCGGACCGAGGACAGCCCCGACGGCCTCGCCTTCGAGATGCTCGCCGCCCTCGCCTGGCAGGCGCATCCCTATCGCTGGCCGACGATCGGCTGGCGCAGCAACATCGAGCACGTCGACGTCGAGGAATGCCGCAAGTTCTTCGACACCTACTACGCGTCCAACAATCTCTCGATCGTGATCGTCGGCGACTTCGACAGCGAGGAGACCCTCGCGCGCATCCGGCGCACCTTCGGGAAGCTCGAGCCGGCGCCGGCGATCCCGCGCAACACGACCGCCGTCGAGGACCAGCGCGGCGAGCGGCGCGCCGACGTCTTCTTCGACCTGAACACGCCGATCCTGATGGCGGGCTGGCACGCCCCGGCGACGGGCCACCCCGACGGCGAGGCCCTCGACGTCGCGAGCATGATCCTGTCGGAGGGGCGGACGAGCCGCCTCTACCGCTCGCTGGTGTACGAGAAGGAGAAGGCGCTCTACGCCGTCGGCGGGTACATGGAGCTCAATCGCGCGGGGCTCTTCTACGCCCAGGCGGCGGCCCGGCCGGGCGCCTCCCTCGACGAGGTCGAGGCGCTCTTCATGGCCGAGATCGACGCCGTCGCGACGCAGGGCGTGAGCGACGAAGAGGTCGCGCGCGCGCGGCAGCAGATGGAGGTCAGCCTCGTCGACGGGCTCGGGACGAACCACGCCCTCGCCGCGCGGATCGGTCGCGAGATGCTCGCCTACGATCGCGTGCGACCTCTCGACGAGCGGATCCGCGCGATCCGGGCAGTGACCGCGGCCGACGTGCAGCGCGTCGTCCGGACCTATCTCCGGCCCGAATCCCGCACCGTCGTCCACGTCGTCGCACCGCCGGTCGTGGCCGAGGCGAAAGCGCCCGCCGAGGGCGCGGGCGCCGCAGACGCGACGAAGGGGGGTGTGCGATGAGCCGCGGTCGGGACGCTCGTCTGGGGCGGCGTGTCGGAGCCCGGTTCGCTGCGCTCGGGGTCGCCCTCTCTCTCGCCTCCGTCGCGGGCTGCGGGCATTTCGAGCCCCGTCCGGCCTGGGAGGAGCCGCCGCCGGCGCCGGCGGTGGGGCCGATCGTGGCCGCCGAAGACCTCCATCGGGCTTCCCTGCCGAACGGCATCGAGATCCTCGTGCTCGAGGACCCGCGGCTCCCGCGCGTGTCGCTCGGGCTGACGCTGCGGCGCGGCGCGGGGAGCGTCGATCCGAAGCAGGCCGGCCTGGCGGAGCTCGCGGCCGAGGTGATGCAGCGCGGCGCGGGCGATCGCGACGGGCTCGCGCTCGCGAAGGTCATCGAGGATGCGGGGGCCTCGCTCTCGATCGGGGCGAGCTGGGACGCGACCACGGTGTCGCTCTCGGGGCTGTCGAAGGATCGGGCGCTCTTCGAGGAGATCCTGGCCGACGTGACGCTCCGGCCGCGCTTCGACGCGGAGGAGTTCGAGAAGGCCCGCGGCGAGCACCTCGCCGGACTGGCGGCGGCGGTCGACGAGCCTTCGACGCTGATCCGCTGGCATTTCCTGCGCACCCTCTACGACGGGCATCGCTACGGGCTGCCCGAAGAGGGCTCACCGGAGACCCTGGCCGCGCTGCAGTCCGAGGACGCGCGGGCCTACTGGACGGAACGCTTCGTTCCGCGCAACGCGATCTTCTGGGCCGTGGGCGACGTCGACGCGGCCGAGTTCGCCCGGGAGGTCGAGGCGATCTACGGCGCGCTGCCGGACCGCGCGCCCGGGCCCGAGACGCCGGTGCCCCCGGCCCGCACGCCCGAAGCCCGGCGCATCGTCGTCGTCGACAAGCCGGAGCTGGTCCAGGCCCACATCCTGATCGGCCACGAAGGCATCGCCCGCAGCGAGCCCGACCGCGTCGCGATCGACCTGATGAACGACGCCCTCGGCGGGAGCGGATTCTCCTCTCGCCTGATGAAGGTCATTCGCGGCCAGGAAGGCCTGACCTACAGCGTCAGCTCGGGCTTCTCGCTCCGGCGGCAGCCCGGCCCCTTCCAGGTCTCGACCTTCACCAAGGTCGAGACCGTGCGCCGGGTCGTCGATCTCGTCCTGGCCGAGATGGAGGCGATCCGCGGGGCGCGGCCCGTCGATGCCGAGGAGCTCGCCAAGTTCGTCAGCTTCAGTGTGGGCAGCTTCGGGCTCTCCCTCGAGACCTCCCGGGCCATGCTCGCGTCCCTCGTCGATCTCGAGGTCCACGGCCTGCCCGACGATTCCCTGGACACGTTCCGGGCCCGGGTCGGGGCCGCCTCGCTCGAGTCTGTCCAGGCCGCGGCGAAGTCGCGGCTGCACCCGGAGCGGGCCGCCATCGTGATCCTCGGGCCGGCGGAGAAATTGAGGCCCCAGCTCGAGGGACTTGGTCCAATCGAGGTGGTTTCGCCCTGATTTGTAACGGCCGACACTTGCTCTTCGACAGGTTTGGACGAATCTTCCCAGATGCTGTCCAAAACACTGTTCCGGAAGTTTCAGATCCTCCTCGTCGGCGTGCTCTTCGTTTCCGGGATCGGGGGCAGGGCCGCCGCGGACTGCTCGTTGACCTCGCTCGGCATCGCCCCTTTGTCCGATTCGGCGCGCGTGAGCTATCGGGGCCAGCAGGGGGGGCTCTATCCCGGCGGAAATAGCCGGATCCCCGACCGCCATCTCGCCTTTGCTCTCCAGGCGTCGCGCCGGATCCGACCCCTCGCTCCCAACGGCCAGCCCGCCGCGAATGGTCGCATCGTCCTGGTCTCGATCGGCATGTCGAATACCCGGTCCGCCTTCGGTGGCTTCCTCGGTCGCTCGACCGTCGACGCCGGGCGCAATCCGCAGGTGCTCGTCGTCAATGGCGCCCAGGACACGCGGACGGCCGAGTTCTGGATGAGCCCGACGCTCCCGACCTGGAGCGTGCTCGACCAGCGGATCCAGGCGGCGGGCGGCACGCCGGCGCAGGTCCAGGTCGCCTGGATCAAGTTGACGGACCCGATCCCGGCCCAGAACGGCGCTTTCCCGGCGCACGCCCGCCTGCTGCAGTCGCGCCTCGAAGGCGTCGTGCGCAGCCTGCGCACCCGCTTCCCGAACATCCAGCTCGTCTACCTCTCGTCGCGGACCCGCGCGTATACCGTCAATCCCGCCGATCTCTCCCCCGAGCCCTGGGCCTACGAGACGGGCTTCTCGGTGCGCTGGCTGATCGAGAAGCAGATGTCCGGCGACGCATCGCTCAACTTCGATGCGGCGTCCGGACCGGTCGTCGCGCCGGTCGCGCTCTGGGGGCCGTATCTCTGGGCCGACGGAACGACGATGCGTTCCGACGGCTTCCAGTGGCAGTGCAACGACCTCGTGAACGTCGACTACGTGCATCCCTCGAACAACGGCGTCAGGAAGATCGGGACCCTGCTGCACACGTTCTTCAAGTCCGATCCGACCGCAGCCGTCTGGTACCTGCGCCACAACGCCGGCGGGAGCGCCCCGACCTGCCAGATCACGGCGACGCCGAGCACGGGCCAGAGCCCGCTCTCGGTCGCGTTCCGGGCGACCGGCTCCGACCCGGACGGTCAGATCATGGAATACGCCTGGAGCTTTTCCGACGGCACGGGCGCGCTGACGCAGAACCCGGGCAAGCTCTTCCGCGCGCCGAACGTCTATCCGGTCCACCTCACGGTCACGGACGACGACGGCAACACCGGTCGCTGCACGACGACGATCCGCGTCCCCGAGCCGAGCCCGGCCGCGCTCGGTGGTTTCGCCCCGCTGCTCGCCGCCGCGGCGATCTTCTCCCGGCGTCGGCGGCCCGGCCGGCGGTCCGTGCGCTGATCCGGCGGCTCGTCCCGCCGGCCCGGTCTCACTGACCGAAGATGTCGAGGATGTCGCTGCCCCGGACATAACGCGAGGGGTGCACGGTCTCGGCCAGCTCTTCGACCTCGATGCCGTCGGGCCGGATCTTCTCGAGCCAGCCCCGCTGGATCCGCTTGAACTCGCCCGGCGAGAGGCCGAGCCGGCGGTGGTAGCGGAAGAGCGCGTCGAGATCCTCGAGCGTCGTGTACGCCTCGATCAGCGTGCTCGGACGGTTCTTCACGAAGCGCCGCAGCTCGAAGCCGACGACGCGCTGGGCGCGGTGGGTCTCGAGGTATTGATCGAGCGCGTCCTGGAGCACGGAGCGCACCTTCTCGGTCCGCTCGCCCTCGGCGCCGAAGAGCCGCTGGTAGAGCGCGATCGCCGCCTCCGCGTCGCGGGCGTCGAGGCGGGACTCGCTGACGACGGCGCTCGCTCCGTCGCTCGCGAGCCCGCGATCGTCGATCACGGCGACGCCGCCGAGTCGCGCGAGCACGACCTCTTCCGACGTCGGTCGAGCCTCGACGGCGAGGGCCCGCAGCCGCTCGGGATTCGCGAGGCGCTGCGGCTCCGCGGACTCGAGCTTCGAGGTCGGGACCTGCGTCGGTCCGTTCGCCCCCGAGAGATCCGAGCGCGAGGCGCCGGTCGGGACCAGGAAGGGCACCGTCTCCGCGAGGTCGTCGCTCGAGCCGGCGAAGCGGAAGTCGGATTCGCGGAGGGCGCGCCCCCCGGATCGGATGCCGAAGACGGCGAGCCGGTCGAGGAAGGAGAGCGCGTCGTCGGCCGCGAACGGATCGGGGAGGCCGAAGCGCGGGGAGCGGCCGCGGCCGATCACGCGCGGCGTCTGACCGCCGAAGTCGATCGTATTGGCGGAGATCGACGGGCCCCCGTCTCGGTGGGTCTGGCCACCGAGATCGAGGTTGATGCCCGACTCGCGGCGGAGGAGCCCGATCTCGCCCGCCGTGACGTCGAGGGTCAGGGCGGAGACGTCGCTGAAGGCGGCGAGGCCGTTCGCGGCGTCGATCGCGAGGGTGCCGCCGACCGAGAGCTTCTCGCCGCCGGAGGCGGTGAAGAGGCCCTCCGAGCTGTCGAAGCGGAGATCGCCCAGCGCCTTGCCGACGGTCGACGAGGTCACGTTGCGGTTGCGACCGATCTCGAGGCTGTCGTCGCGCAGCAGGACGTCGAGCTCGCCGAGGTCGTCGACCGTGCCGAGGCTCGCCTCGAGCCGAGAGACGAAGGTCTGCGTCGGCAGGGCGGTCGCGAGGAAGAGGATGTCGCCGCGGGTGAAGACGCCCTGGTCCGAGTCGATCGGCGTCTCGGCGACGCCGTCGCCGTCGGTGTCCGTGCGGCCGCCGAACTCGACGGTCGGCGTGCGCGGGTCGAAGTCGTCGTCGTCGGCCTCGGCGTCGAACAGGACCCAGAGGCGGTCGAGTCGATCGGCGAGAGTGCCGAGGCTGCCGCCGAAACGGACCTTGCCGCGGGTCGCGACGACGAGCCCTGCGTCGGGGCTGCCCGACTGGGTCACGTCGCCTTCGAAGGTGAGGTCGCGCCCGGTCGTGACGAGGCCGTTGCGGAGCTCGACGTCGCCGGCGAAGCGCTGGTCGCCGAAGGTCTCGAGGGAGAGATCGGCGGCGGCTGCATCGAGGGTGAAGGGATCGAAGCGGATCGTTCCGTTGCCGCCGTCGGCCTCGATGTCGAGGGAGCTGAGCTGCAGGGCGGCGTAGGCCGGCAGGGCGGCGTAACCCGGCGTCCGATCGGAGAGCGCGATCGCGACGTCCCCCGCCGAGCGCAGGATCAGGTTCGATCCCGTCGTCCGTGCGCGGACGTCGTCGTCGAGGGTCAGCGTCGTCCCGGGCGCGGTCGTCCGCAGCTCGATGTCGAGGCCGCGCAGGTCGGAGCGCAGGATCGTTTCGCCGAGGGAATCGACGATGGCGTACTGGCTCGGGCGCGGGAGCTCGCTGCTCGTGAACGCGGCGGCCTGGTGGATGCGCACGATCGGGCGGAAGAGCGGGTCCTCGTCGTCGTCGTCTTCGTCCGCCTCCGCCTGGATGTCCGAGCGCAGTCGCCCGAGGTCGGCCTCGATCGCATCGCCGGAGGCCGAGAAGAGGGGCGCCCGGCCGACGAGCAGCAGCTGATCGGTCGCGAGGTCGATCGACGTCCCCGGATCGGTCGAGCGGAACGTGATGTCGTTCGACTCGATGCGGACCCCGTCCGCGAAGTCATCGAAGGGGGCCGGGCGGTCCGCCTGGTCGGGCATCTCGACGACGATGTTGCCGTCGAGGTTCGTTCGCAGATTCAGCTGGCTCGCCTCGTCGGCGAGCAGGCCGATCTCGCCGATGCGCAGCTCGCCCTGGACCGAGACGACCTCGAGCGTCTTCCACTCGTCGCCCCCGGCGCCGGCCTGATCGGCGCCCGCCGCGAGCGCGGTCAGGAAGTCCCCTTCGCCCCCGAGCGTCGCGTCGAAGCTCGCGTTCTGGCGCAGGCGCAGCAGCGAGCTCTCCGGATCGCCCGCCAGGGCGAGCTCGTCGAGGCCGGAGAGGTCGAGCTTCGGCAGCAGCGCATCGTCGATGTCGTCGCGTTGACCGTCGTTGTCCTCGTCGGGATTCGTGAGCGTACGGTCGGGGCCGGCAGCCAGGGTGATCTGGTTGGCTTCGAGGCGGGTGACCTGGCCATCGCCGTGGTTGCCTTCGAAGCGGATCGAGCCGAAGGGTTCGGTCATCTCGTCGTCGGGCAGGCCGACCTGTCCCGCGATCAGGCCGATCGCGTCTTGGGCGACGAGCTGTGTGCCGGCGCGGACGACGATCGAGTCCTCGGTCTGTGCGAGCAATCCATCGAGCAGGTAGAGGCCGGGATTCGGGCCGCTGCCCGGGGCGAAGTCGATTGCCGCGTCGGCGTCGACCTCGACGTTGCCCGAAAGGATCAGGTTGCTGCCGTTCACCTTCTCCGGCTCGACCGTGACCGAGCCGAGCTCGCTCTGGATCGAGTAGATCGAGGCGATCGGATCGTCTTCGCCGTCGAGGTCGTCGTCTTCGTTCGCGTCGAGGCGCGTTCGCGCGAGCAGGCCGGAGAAAGAGCGCCGGTCGGCGAGGTCGGCGACCTGGACCGAGCCGTCCTGGCGCACGCTGATGTTGGTCGGGCCGCGTCCCGCGGCCAGATCGTAGAGGCCCGAGCCGGCGGGCGACTCGGACATCCCCGAGAGATTGCCCGTGGTGACGAACTCGAACGCAAAATCGCTCTCGAAGTCGCTCGGGTACTCGTTCTGGAGATCGTCGTCGAAGTCGAAAGCCTCGACGAGCAGGGATTCGTCGTCGAAGTCGGCGTCGGTACCGGCGGTGATCTGGCTGTCGCCGGCGCGCGGCCCCATGCGAACGCGACCGCTCTCCGTGTCCCGATCGTTCGAGACGAAGGCGAGCAGCGAGAGCACGTTCGCGCGCAGGCGGAGGAAGAGATTCGGATTCGTCGTCAGCTCGAGGTCGTCGCCGTCCGTCTGGGAGAGCGTGATCTGTTCCGCCTCGAGGACGAGGCGAGAGGGGCCCGAGGCGAGGGCGAGGGGCAGCTCCGCGGCATCGAAATCCTCGATCTCGATCTGGCCCGCGTCGTTGCGGATCGCGAGCACGGAGGGCAGCCCGGCAGCGCCTCCGACGAATTGGGTGGCATCGGGGAGGTCGGAGACGTCGAAGCGGTCGTCGATCTGGTAGGCGAAGGTCCGATCGGCTCCAAGGGGACCGGACAGGTCGAAGGTCGCGTTCTTCGTATCGATGTTCGAGCCCGCATCGCCGTCGGTGCCGTCGCCGACGGCGAGACGGATCGTCGGGGCCTTCACGAGAACGCCCCCCGCGAAGAGGAGATCGCCCGATCCGCCGACGCCGGCGCGCAGCGTGAGCCGCTCGTCCGCATCGGTGCCCGAGCGATTGAAGACCCGCGCGAGGGCCGCGTCGAAGCTGAAGCCGCCGACGCCGCCGAGCTCGACCCGCTTGCCGACGAAGGCCGTATCGGCGGAGACCAGGATCGCCGCGGCGCTGCCGGATTGCAGCCCGATCAGCGAGAGCGAGGCATTGCGGAAGCGATCCGCCTCGTTCGTGCCGAGGATCCCGTCGTCGAGATCGATCTGTCCCTCGTCGGAGCGCACGGCGTACTCCACGTCGCCCGCGGCCCGGAACGACTCGCCGACGCCGAAGCCGAACTGGGAGAGCGCCGGCAGGTCGACCGCGGCGTCGATGCCCGCGGCCTGGCGGTAGCGGAAGGCGAGGGCGCTCGAACCGGCGGCCCCGAAGATGCCGCCCGCAGCGTCGCGCAGCGTCACGTCCTGGGCCTGCAGCCCGACGATCCGGGAGCGATCGGCGGCGTCGGTGTTGCGGGAATCCCCTTCGCTGCCCGCGCGCAGCTCGATCTCGTCGGCCGAGAGCGTCGTCCCCGCGCCGGCGAAGACGAGGTCGCCGTAGCCGCTGTCCCCGGCGCCGAGGACGAGGCGCTCGCTCGCCGTCAGGGCGGTGGCGGCGGCGATCGTGAGCGTGCCGCGACCGGCGGCGTCCTCGTTGCCGGTCTCCCGGCCCGCCTCGAAGATCAGCTCGGCCACCGCATCGATGCCCGCGGCGATCTGCTGCGTGATCGAGAAGTCGCCCGGCGTCGAGATCTCGAGGCTCTCGACCGAGAAGGCCGTCGTCCCGTCGTCGCCGAGCACGGCCGTGCCGTCGCGGAAGACGACGCTGTTCGGCGTCGGCACGGTCTCGGGGTCGGGGTTCGTCCCGCCCGGCGAGTCGGGCAGCAGGAGGCCGCCCAGCAGGCGCACGAAGCTCTTGCCCTCGTCGCCGGGGCCGAGCGGGCCGGCGTTGTCGTTGAAGCCTGCAGCGTCCTCGACCGTCAGGACGCCATCGCTCGACTCGAGGCCGAGGCGCATGCCGTCGTCGCCGATCTGCGCCGAACCGAAGGCGCCGGCGAGATCGAGCTGGCCGGCCGCGGCGGCGGCGCCCTGGGTGATCGTCAGGTCGCCGTCCTGGCGAAGCCGGATCTCGGCGGGGCGCAGGGCGCCGCTTTGATCGCGCAGCTGGAGGCCCCGGAAATCGCCCCGCGTCTGGCGCTGGACCCCGAGGTCGGTCGGCGAGGCGAGGCTCCCGAGGTCGTCCGAGAAGAGGTCGTCGGTCGCCGTCGGGCCGTCGCCGATCGCGAGCACGATCTCGTCGGCATTGAGTCGGACGCCGTCCGAGGCGCTCGCCCCCGCGCCGTTCGCGCCGCCGAAGACGAGGCGGTCCTGGCCGTTCGCGCGCTCGAGGTCCGTGATCGCGAGGGGATCCGCCGCGACGGTCATGCGGATCGTCTCCGCGGTGAGCGACGTGTTCTCGCCGAAGGCCGCGCTGCGCAGCGCCTCGAGGTCGAGCAGGCCGATCTGGGGCTCGTCGACTTCGGGCTCGTCCCCCGTCTGCTCCTCGATCTCGGAGACGACCGCGAAGAACCTCGAGGTCGTCCGTCCTTCGAGCTCGATGTCGACGGCGTTCGCGCCGCTGCCGTCCGAGGTCGTGAGGTCACGGGTCCGCAGGGTGAGGCCCGCGGTCGAGATCGACGTCGCCGAACGGGAGCCGATCTGGATCTCGCCCGCGCCGAAGGTCTCGTCGCTGTCGCCGTCCCCGTCGTCGATGCCGGTCTGGTCGCGGGCGATGATCTGGACGAGGCCGTTCTCGCGCGTGTTGGTCTGGGTCGTGTCGACGGTGCCGTCGATCAGGATCGAGCGGGCCGTGTCGTTGCCGAGCGCGACGACGCCTCCCGCGGTCCGGATCGTGCCGTCGATCGAGATCTCGCCGCCCTCGCCACGGGTCGGGTCGGTCGCCGCCTCGACGTGGGTCACGTCGAAGTCGCCGTTGTCGCCGGCTTCGTTCACCCGATTGGCGCGGATCGTGACGTTGCCGCCGTTCTGGTCGAGGTTGCCTTCGATGTCGCCGCGGCGCGTGTCGAGGGTGCCCTCGACTTCGACGTTGCCCGCGAAGCGCTGATCGTCCTCGGTCGTGGCGACACCGCCGGCGAGATTGATGTCGCCGCCCCCGGTCAGCACGTCGCCGACGATGCTCAGCAGCCCCGTCACGATCGAGAGCGGATCGTCGCCCGATTGGCGCACACCGACGTTGACCGAGCTCGCCACGAGCGCGACGTCGCCGCCGTCCCTCCGGCCGTCGGCGGTCCGGGTATCGATGTCGCCGAGCAGCTCGAGCCGCGTATCGATCGCGCCGTCGACGAGCGCCGGGTCGTCCTTCTCGCGCTCCTCGGTGATGGGGAGGCGGTCGCGGGCGATCGTGCCCGAGCGGATCGTGACGTCGCCGCCGCGGGTCACGATCTGGCGACCGGCCTGCTGGAGGACGGAGATGCCCGTCGCGATGAAGCGTCCGCCGCCGGTCCGGATGTCGGCGTTGAGCTCGACGTTGCCATCGAGACGGTCGAGATCGAAGTCGCTGCCGGCCTCGATCTGGCTCGGGTCGTTGGCGACGAGCTCGACCGTGAGCGCGAGGTTCGAGCGCTCGCTGCGCGTACCGAGATTGGTCGGCACGACCTCGATGTTCGCGTTGACGAAGATGTGGCCCGCCGCGAGGAGCGTCAGACGGGCGATCCGGCCCTCGAGGATCGAGCTGCTGTCGATCGAGATCGCGTCCTCGATCGTGATGTTGCCCGGGGCATTGCCCTCGGCGTCGTCGAAGGACTGGGTCGAGAGCGTGACGTTGGTTCCGATGCCGAGGGCGCGCTCGATCAGGTCCGCGGAGACGTAGTTCGTCGGGGCGATGCCGTCGTTCGGGTCGGAGTCGAGCGTGCGCAGGATGCCGTCGAAGCCCGCGTTGTCGAACTCGGGGTCGAGGATCGCGTCGATCGCCGGATCGAGGCAGGCGACGGTCGGATCGTCGCAGTCGACGGCGTCGTTGGTGATCGTGATGTCGTAGGGGTCGATCAGCCAGCTGCCGGCGACGCCGCGCCGCGCGCCGACGTCGGGGAGATCGGCGATCTCGAAGTGGCGCAGGCCCGAGGTCTCGACGAAGCCGCCGTCGCCCCCGCGGGGGCCCCCGCGGGCCGAGATCGCGCCCTCGATCGAGGTCAGGTCCTCGGAGAAGACGACGACGCGGCCTCCGTCGCCGTTCCTGAGCGCGTCGGCCCGGATCTCGCTCTTCTCATCGACGAGCACCGCCCGCGCGCGCTGGAGCTCGCCCTGGCCCTGCTGCTCGCCGCCGATCTGGATCGTGCCGCCGCCGCGAGTGCCGGAGGCGTCGACCGTCGCATCGGCGAGGACGATCAGATCGCCCGTCACGTCGATCTCGCCCCCGCGGCCCCGCTTCCCGTCGTCGCCCGCGTCGAGCACGCCCGAGAGCTGGACGCGGCCGTTCTCGCCGCCCTCGAGCTCGATCCTGCCGGCGGCGATGCCTGCCGGCGCCGCCGCGCTGCCGGTGCCCTGGCGGATGCCGAAGCCGAGCGGATCGGCCGCGGCGAGGCGGACGTGGCCCCGGCCCGCGTCGATCCGGCCGTGGTTCTCGACCGCATAACGCGCGGGATCGCCCGCGTCGCCGCCGGTCGCGGCGCCGACCGCGCCCCGCGGCAGCCGGATCAGGACCGGATTGTCGAAGCGCGACAGGTACACCGCATCGGCGCCCACCATCAGCAGCGAGCCGTCCTCGATCTCGATCTCGCCGAGGTTCACCGTCCGCCCGCCGAGCATCACCGCGTCCGCCGAAGCGATCCGGCCCGCGTTCGTCACGTCGCCGCCGGCGAGATCCGCCGCGAGGTCCTTGCGGCCGTCCCAGCCCGATGCGAGCTGGTCGAAGCCGCCGAGCTCGACGCGTTCGCCGCCGACGAGCAGGACGTTGCCGCCCAGCGCTCGGATGTCGCCCGCATTCAGCACGCTCGTCGCGAGCAGCGAGACGTTGCCGTCGGCGAGGATCAGGCCGTGGTTCTCGACGCGGCCCTCGAGCGCGAGGTCGAGGGGCGTCCCCGCCAGGAACGCTTCGCGCGAGACGTTCGCGCCGATCGCGACGAGGTTGCCGACGTCGATCACCGCGCTGCCGTCGATGTAGACGCCGTAGGGGTTCGCGAAGGCGACGGTGCCGTTCGAGACGACCTGGCCGCTCAGCCGGATCGCGTTCACCGAGTTGCTGTAGTTCAGGACCGAAGAGCCGCGGCCGCCGCCGTTGGTGAAGTCGAACTCGAGGCGGTTGTTGCCGGGCTGGTGGAGCTCCTGCCAGCCGATCGTCGTGCGGTCGACGCCGATCGTGAAGGTCGTGCGACCGGCCTGGGAATTGTCGAGGCTGACCTGGCCCGGGTCGAAGGTCGCGGAGTTGGCGTCCGTGAACTCGTCGCCGGCGGCGGCGGAGAGGGGATGCGTCGAGACCAGCGCGGCGACGAGCAGGCGCGCGACGACGCGCTCGCCGCGGGAGTGGCGAGAGCGGGGCTCGGTCGGGCGGTTCTCAGTAGAGGAGGCTGAAGAGGACATGGAGCGCTGAATCCCCCACTTTGGCCGGGTTGTCGAGCTTGCCGTTCGTATCCTTGAGCACGAACGCGTAGTCGGCGCGCAGCCGAAGGTTCGAGCGGAAGACGAGCTCCGCACCGACGCCGGAGCCGACGAGGGTCTGGTCGAACTCGACGTCGGAGATCGAATCGATCGACGAGTCGGAGCGGATCGCGTGGCCCGCGTCGACGAAGGCGCGAAGCATGAGGTCCCAATCGGGTCGGCCGTAGACTTGCTGCGGGGCGACGCGGAAATCGCCGACGAGCGGCAGCCGCAGCGGGCGCCGCGAGATCGGCAGGGCGCGCGGGAGATGGAAGCGGTACTCGAAGGTGCCGAGCACGATGGTGTCGCCGACGGCGACCGACTGGTCGTAGCCGCGCACGCTGTAGAGGCCGCCGAGGGTCTGGCTCGCCTGGGGGATCAGCCGGTCTTCGAACGCGTACTGGCCGCGGAAGCCGAGACTCATCTCGTGGGCGAGGGTCGCGGCGAGCTCGTTCGAGGGGTCGCGCCAGGCCTCGGGGCGGAGCAGGGGCTCGAGGAAGGCCGAATAGCCGAGATTGAAGTCGAGCGTCGCATAGCGCTCGTCGGTGTCGGCGCGGCCGAGCGCCTCGAGGTCGCCGTCGCCGATCTCGTTGACCTGGCCCTGGACCGACGTGTCGGCCGTGAAGGTCGCGAGCTGCGTGATGCGCTCGGCGTGCAGGCCGATGCGGGGCTTCACGAGGACCGCCTCGCCGCGGATGCCGCTGATGTCGTTCTCGATCTCGAGATTCGAGAGGCCGAGTCCGCCGATCAGGTCGACGAAGAAGTCGCGGTGCTGGAAGAGCTCGTAGGTCAGGTGGCCGCCCGCATCGAATTGCGTGCTGCGCACCGGATCGTTGTCGAGGCCCTGGACCGTCGAGTCGCGGCCGGAGATCGAGCGGTTCCAGCCGAAGTCGACGCCCCAGCGCAGCCGGTCGACGCCGAGCCACGGGAGCTTCTCGCGCGGGAACCAGGCGAGCCAGGCGGGATCGCCCTTGCGGCGGTCCATCCACTCGGGGCGGCGGGGGCCGAAGAAGGGCGCTTCGTAGCGGGCGCTGAGGCCGTTCACGTCGTCGCCGCCGGCGTTCAGGTACTCGATCGAGAGGCTGTCGTCGCGGTTGCTGACCTGGTTGTGGGTGAAGCCGAAGCGCGATTGCCAGAGGTTGGTGCGGTCGGTGCCGGTGTTCGTCGTCTGGCCGTAGACGTACCAGGGCTTCGATTCGAGCACGCGGTAGTCGAGCACGACGTCGCCCGGCGCCTCGCCCGGCGAGAGCGCGGCCTCGACCATGCGGCCGCCGTAGCGGTTCATGCGGTAGAGGTAGTCCTCGAGGCGATCGCGATCGATCAGGTCGGTCGTTCCCTCGAGGCCTTCGCCGACGGGCTGCAGCGGCGACTCGAGCCGGATCTTCTCGTGCAGCGTGTTGTCGATCTTCCAGTCGGTCTTGATCCGATCGCCGACGGCGATCGTGCGGACCTGGGCGATGCGGCCCGTGTGGACCACGAGGGCGAGGGCCGTCCGTTCGGCGGGGCGCAGGTCGCTCTCGCTCGCGAGGTCGATGTCGGTCTCGGCGGGGCGCACGTCGACGCCGTAGAGCCCGGCCTCGTTGAGGCGGGCCACGAGCGCGCCGAGCGCCCGGGCGAGACCGCTGACCTCGAGGGCGACGACGCCGCTCTCGGGTCCGCCGATCGAGACGGACTCGACCGCGTCGCCCTCCCGCGGCGCCGCCCAGCCCTGGTCCGTCTTGTGGAGCTCGACGACGAGGGGCAGCAGCGCGGCGAGGTCGGGCTGCCCGGGACGCGGCGTGCCGTAGACCAGCTCGAGCGCGCCGACGGGATAGACCGGCGCCGGCATGTCCTCCGGATGGCGCAGGACCTGGGCCCGCGCCGTCGAGACCGGCGCCGGGAAGACGCCGAGCGCGAGGCCGAGGGCGACCCCGACGACGGTTCCCCGAACGAGGCCGACCGGGCCGAGCCGGCTCCGGCGGGCGGCCCTCGGAGACGGGGCAGGGAAATGGCAGGGCCGGCTCATCTCGGGCGTCACCTAGGGTCGCGACCCGGGTCGCGTGGAGGTTCGATGTTGCGTGGCGCGAGGCGCGGATCCGCGCGTGCGGTCCGGGCCCATTCCGATCGTCGAGGCCTGTCCGCGAGGCGCCGTCGCGACCGGTCCCGCAGTCCGCTGCTCGAAGCGGCCGGCGAGGCGGCACGATAGCGAGATCCGCTGTTTCCCTCTGCCTTTCCCGCCGACTTTCGGATCGGATGCCGCCGGTGGGCACGCGCTCCGGCCGGGATCGAGCGGGGTCCCCTCGGACCCCAGTCGCCTTGGAGGCGGGCAGGCGCGGTGGGGTTCCCCGAGCGGGCGAATTCCGGCGCGCTTCGGGCGGCGGGCGGGTCGGCCTACGTCGCCGGCCGGGTCGTCGCGTCGGCGGGGATCTCGGTCGTCCCGCCCTCGGCGGCGGCGTCGGCCGCATACCGGGCGAGGGCCCGCTCGAGGGCGGATCGAACCTCGTCGCGCAGGCTCGCGGGCTCGAGGACCCGGGCGCCGTCCCCGAACGAGAGGATCCAGCTCGCGAGCTCCTGACCGGCCCCGACCTCGAGCTCGAGCTCAAGGCCGCCGCCCCCGATCGGGACCGTGCGCTGGCTCGCGTGCCACTCCCGCTCGCCGACGTAGGCGGCCCAGCGCTCCTCGAACCGGATCCGGACCCGCGTCGCGGGCTCGGCGACGACGCCGAAGCTCGAGGCCGTGTAGGCGTCGAAGTCGAAGTCGCCGGGCGGCTCGAACGGGAGGCCGGTCGCCGAGAGCGCGAGGATGCGGTCGACGGCGAAGGTCCGGATCGCGCCCGAGCGGTGGTCGTGGCCGATCACGTAGAGCGCGCCGCCGTGGTACCAGACCTTGTAGGGGTCGATGCGGCGCTCGCTCTCCTCGCCGCTGCGCCCGCTGCGGTAGCGCAGCGCGAGCGTCTGGCGGTCGAGCACGGCCTCGTTCAGGGCACGGATCGTCTCGCGGGAGTCCGCATAACGCTTGTGGGGCCCGGGGAGCACGCGGAAGGCGTCGCGGAACTGCTCGAGGTAGCGCGAGAGCTCCGGGCCGAGGCCGGCGCGGATCTTCGTCATCGCGGACTGGATCGAGTCGTGGAAGACGGTGCCCTCGAGGCTCTTCAGGAGATCGCTCGAGAAGGCGAGGGCGAGCAGCTCGTCGGGCGTGAAGGGGACCTGGCCGAGCTGGAACTGGTCGAGGAAGCGGTAGTAGGCCTTGCCGTCGCGCTTCTCGCTGAGGACGGGGAAGCCCGCGTACATCAGGGCGTCGAGGTCGCGGTAGACCGTGCGCCGGACGCAGCCGAGCTCCTCCGCGAGGTCGTCGAGGCCGACGCCGCCGCGGCTCTTCGCGAGGCGCTGGATCAGGAGCCATTGACGTGCGAGCTGGTCGCCGCGCATCAGTCGGTGAAGAAGGCGACCAGGTCGGCCTCCTGGGCCTCGGCGTCCTTGTAGCCGATCTCGATCAGTCGGCTCGCATAGCTCGCGTCGAAGAGCAGATAGGACATCAGGTCGGCCTCCCGGGCCGTCGTGCCGGCGCCCGTCGCCTTGCGCAGCAGGTCGAGGAACATGCCGAAGTCGAGCTTCGGATCGTCGCGCACGACGTCGGCGGCGAGGCGGCCGAGGTCTTCGGAGGGCCGGATCACGAGATCGTCGATGATCTTCAGCGGGGCGTTGCCCTTCGGCGCGAGGTGCTGGTTGATGCGGGAGAGGAAGTCGCCGCCGTAGACCTCGCTACCGGCCCGGATGAGCCCGTTCACGAAATGCAGCCGCGCGATGTCGGTCTCGATCGGCGAGAGCAGCAGCGCGTTCAGCACCTTGCCGAAGAGGTACATCGGGTTGCCGAACTCGGCGGTGCGCTCCTGGGCGATCGTCTCGGAGACGGACGGCCCGATCGGATGGGTCAGGCCGACGACGAGCACGCGATCGGCGCCGAGCCGCACGGCGGGCGCGAGCGGCGTGTTGAGCCGCAGCCCGCCGTCCGCGTAGTAGCGCGCACCGACCCGGACCGAGGGGAAGAGCAGCGGGATCGCGGCCGAAGCGAGGGCGTGCAGCGGCGAGAGGCGGATCCGCTGCATGCGCACGTTGGCGACGCTGGCCCAGGGCGGGAGCTCGGCGCGGTGGCTGTCGCAGAAGACGACGGCGCGGCCGGTCGCGACCTGGGTCGCCGCGATGCAGACCGTGTCGACCCGGCCGCTGCGGACGTTGCGCCGGATGCCGCGCCAGGGGATCGACTGCAGGACGAGGCGCTCGAGGGGCTCGGTGTTGAGCAGGCCGTAGAGCCGGTCCGGTCGCTGGCCCTCGCGCAGGAGCTTCGCGACCCGCTTCACGCCCAGCATGCGCCTCGGCAGGCGCATGAAGTCCCGGGCGGTGAAGCGGAAGACCTCGTGGACCTTCAGGTTCGCCCAGATCGAGGTCAGCCGGTCGCCGCGGGTCTCGGTCTCGTCGGCGGTCGCCGCGAGGAAGCAGGCGTGGATCGCGCCGACGGAGGTGCCGCAGATGATGTCGAAGTCGGGCTGGATCCCGGTCCGCCGGGGCAGGTCGTCGAGGATGAAGCGGAGGACACCGGCCTCGTAGGCTCCGCGCGCGCCACCGCCCGACAGGACGATCGCACGCCGGGGACGACGACTCTCGGAGCGGCCCGCCCCGCTTGCGGAAGCGAGGGGGGCGCCACGGTCTCCGGAATCGGCTGAAACGTCGCTTCGGTCGGCCGCCATGTGCCCCTGCCGTCCGGCGCGTCGCCTACTGGTTCACGCGCTCCGAGTACTCGCCCGTCCGCGTATCGACCCGCAGCATGTCGCCCTCCTTGATGAAGAGGGGGACCTGGATCGTCGCACCGCACTCGAGCGTCGCGGGCTTGCTCGCCCCCGAGCTCGTGTCGCCCTTCACGCCGGGATCGGATTTCACGACCTTCGCGACGATGTAGTTGGGCAGCTCGATGTTGACGGGCTTCCCGTTCCAGAAGAGGACGTCGACCTCCATGTTCTCGAGCATGAACTGGATCGCGTCGCCGATCACGTCGGGCGGGATCGGGATCTGGTCGTAGGACTGCTGATCCATGAAGATGAGGTTCTCGCCCTCGGCGTACAGGTACTGCATGGACTTTTCCTGGATGTCCGCGAGCTCGACCTTCTCGCCGGACCGGAAGGTCCGCTCGATCGTGCGGCCATTCAGCAGGTTCTTGACCTTCGTCCGCACGAACGCGCCGCCCTTGCCGGGCTTCACGTGCTGGAAGTAGACCATCGTGAACGGATTGCCGTCGAGGATGATCTTGAGGCCGTTGTGGAACTGCGAAGTATCGGTCATGGATGCCATGGGATCGTCCTGCTTTGCGAGGGCGCCCAGCATAGCCCTCTGGCCCCGAGCCGCTAGAAGCGTGCGCCGCGAAGCCCCGATCGGTCGGTCGGCGGGCGGGGTTGAGATGCGATCGGCGGCCGATCCACGCGAAGCGGTCGTTCTCGCCGGGCGATCGATCCGAGACTAGTCTCGCGCCGGACCGGGCCCGGCGGCGGCGGTGTGCCTTGCTCGGGATGAGGAGAGTCGAGTCATGGGCGTCGATCCCGAGCGCGTGCCGGTCGTGGTGGGGGTCGGGCAGTCGATCGAGCGCGAGGCCCTCGTCGGCGTCGTCGAGCTCGCCGAGCGCGCGGTGCGCGCCGCGGCCGCGGAGGCCCCGGGTCTGGTCGAGCGCGTCGAGCGCCTCTCGTTCGTCGCGCCCTCGTTCTCGCGGGCGAGCGCGGCGCCGGCGAGCGAGCTCGCAGCCCGGCTCGGGCTCGCGGGAATCGCCTGCGAGGTCTCGACGGCGGGCGGAAACAGCCCGCAATGGCTGATGAACCGGGCCTGCGCCGAGATCGCGGCCGGGCGGCTCGGGACGACCCTCGTCTGCGGCGCCGAGGCGACCCGCTCGATGCGCCTCGCCGAGCCGGGGGCCGATTTCCTGCGGATCTCGAACGCGCCGGGCGCCGAGGCCAGTGGACCGGCGGACCCGGTCGTGGGGACGCCGCTGCACGGCCTCGTCGAGGCGAGCGAGATCGAGGCGCGCTGGCTGCGTCCGGCGGACGTGTACCCCGTCTTCGAGAGCGCGCGGGCGGCGCGGTCCGGCGCGACGCCCGCCGAGTGGCGCGAGCGGCTCGCGGTCTTCCTGGCCCGCGGCTCGGCGATCGCCGCGCGCAATCCCTTCGCCTGGTTCCAGCGCGCCCATACCGCCGCCGAGATCGCGACCCCGAGCGCCCAGAATCGCCTCACGGCCGAGCCCTACACGAAGCGCATGAACAGCTTCGCGCAGGTCGATCTCGGGAGCGCCCTGCTCGTCACGAGTCTCGCGACGGCCCGCGCGCTCGGGCTCTCGGACCGCTGCGTGTTTCCCTGGGCCGGGGCGAGCCATCGCGACGTCGCGCCCTCGCGTCGGCCCGTCCTCGACGCGTCGCCCGCGATTCGCGCCGCAGGACGCGCCCTCTTCGAGGCCGCGGGAATCGGCCTCGATGACGTCGACTGCTTCGATCTCTACTCGTGCTTCCCGATCGCGGTCGAGGTCGGGGCCGCCGAGATCGGCCTCGCGCTCGACGATCCGCGCGGGCTGACGCTGACGGGCGGCATGTCGTTCTTCGGCGGACCCGGCAACAACTACACGAGTCACGGCATCGCGGCCGCGGTCCTGCGCCTGCGCGAGCGCGGCGGCCTCGCCTACGTCTCCGGCAATGGCGGCTTCCTCTCGAAACACTCGCTCGGTCTCTACGCCGCGCAGCCGCGGCCGACGGGCCCAGGCTTCGTGCTGGCCGACACGGATCGTGCGCAGCAAGCGATCGACGCGGCGGCCCTGCCGATCACCCTCGAGGCCGAGGGCGAGGCACGGGTCGTCGGAGGCACGGTCGTGTATGGCCGGGACGGCGAGGTCGAGTCTGCCCCCGTGGTCGCCGAGCTCCCGGACGGCCGCCGACTCGTCGCGCGCGCGGCGCCGGAGATCCTCGCGAGTCTCGCCGGACGATCGCTGGTCGGCGAGCGCGTGTCGGTCCACGGCGCTCATCCGCCGACCTACCACTGGCCCGCGGGCGCCTGATCGCGGGGGCCGCCGACTCGACCTCGATCGGGCTCGTGCTCGGAGGGACGGTCGACGCTTGCTAGGCGGCCGGCTTCTCGATGCGCTGGCGCGCGATGAAGCCCTTGCGGATGCTGTCGATCGCGTCGCCCGATTCGGGATCGACCTCGAGGAACTGCACGCCGCCGATGCGGACCGCGTCGGAGCCGTCGCCCGCCTTCCAGGCGACCCGGCAGCCGAGGGTCACGGCCCGGCCTTCGACCTCGAAGGAGACGCTCCCGGTCTCGCCGATCTCGCCGAGATCTCCGCCCTGCAGACAGACGCCGCCGAGGCCGATGTCGCGGATCGTGGCGTCGCTCTTGCGGCCTTGCAGGTCGAGGCGGGCGGCGAGGGAGGTCGGGACGCGGAGGTGGTAGCGGAGCTCGAAGGGGTCGCGCTCGAAGAGCACGCTCGAGAGCACGAATCGAATCGCTTCGTGGGAGGGCGCGTCCCAGAGATGCCAGCGCACGCCGTGGAACGCGAGGGCGGCGATGACCCGCTTCGCCGGCTTCGGCCCGACGGGCACGAGCCCCGACGGCTTCACGCCGAAGCGCTGCGCCATCGTCGACACGCGCTCGAGCTCGATCGCCGTCGAGAAGAGCACCGCGACGATCTTGCCCCCCGCGTCGCGGGCCATGAGCTGGGCCTCGTCGACGTCGTTCGCATAGTGGACGCCGAACTCGCTCCCCATGAGCTCGAGGGCGAGGCGTTGCAGCTCGCCGGTCGGGCTGTCGAGGAGGAGGATGCGCCGTTCGATTTCCACGGCGTCTCCATCGGCCCCCGGGCCGGCCGTCCTGAGATCGGAGCGCGTCTCTCGGGGGAAGCATCGAGCAACGAGCGCCCGGGACGCCCTGCTCGGGGGCTTTCGACGGGATTCCGGTTCCAGGCGGGCACGTCTGCGACCAGCGCCGGCCCGAACCCGGTGACATAATGGGGGCACGCGGCGAGGCGGGACCGCCGCGCTGCTCTTCACCGTCCCCAACGGGAGCCCCGCCCATGGCATCGCTTCTCTCGAAACTCCGGCCCTTCGCAGGGTCGATCTCCGGCCTCGCGATCGTCGCGGCCGTGGGATGCAGCGAGGAGGCGCCGCCGCCCGAGCTTCCGGCCCGGGCGATCCAGTGGATGCGGGTCGCGGACTCGGCGGCGGACGAGCAGCGGGTGCTCTCGGGCGTCGTGACGGCCATCTCGGAGACGCGGCTGGCGTTCGAGGTCGGCGGCTCGGTGAAGACGGTCGAGGTGAATCTGGGCGATGCGGTGACACAGGAGCAGGTGCTCGCGCGCCTCGATCCCGAGCCCTTCGATCTCGCGGTGGACGGGGCACGGTCCGAGCTCGACCAGCAGCAGGCCCTGCTCGCCTCGTCGCGGGCCGACTACGAACGCACGAAGAAGCTCTACGAGTCGAAGGTCTCCAGTCGGCAGGAGCTGGATCGCGCGACCGCGCTCTCGAAGTCGCGAGCGAGCAGCGTCGCGGCGGCGAAGACCCGGCTCGAGCGCGCGCAGCGGGACCGTCGGCGTTCCGTGCTGGTCGCGCCCTTCGCCGGATCGATCTCCCTGCGGCAGATCGATCCGGCGATGGAGGTCGCGGGCGGGCAGGTCGTCTTCGAGATGGATCGGGCCGAAAGCGGGCTGCGGGTCGAGGTGCAGATGCCCGAGACGTTGATCGACCGCGTGAAGCAGGGCGCACCGGTCGAGGTCGGTTTTCCGTCGGTGCGGGATGCGGGGGCGACGGCGCGGCGCTTCGCGGCGACGGTCCACGAGGTCGGCACGCGCGCCGGCGTCGGGAACGCCTTCCCGGTCCACGTCGATCTCACGGAGCGCCCGCCCGGCGTCCGACCGGGCATGACCGCCGAGGTCTTCTTCGCGCTTCCCCGCGAAGCGGAGGGCGTCGTCCGTTCGGAGGCGATCCTGATCCCGCTCGACGCCGCCCTCCCGGAGCCCGAGGATCGCTTCTCGGTGTTCGTCTTCGACCCGAAGACTTCGACGGTCCACAAGCGCTCGATTCGAACCGCCGGCACCCGCGAGAACCAGATCGCGGTCGTCGAGGGCCTCGCTGCGGGCGACGTGATCGCGACGGCCGGCGTCTCGTTCCTGAGCGATGGGCAGGCGGTGAAGCTCCTCGACGAGCGCCTCAATCGGACCGACCGATGAACCTGACCGGCTTCGCGCTGCGCAACCAGCCGCTCGTCCTGACGATCGTCTTCGCGCTCTTCGTCGGCAGCCTCATGATCCTGCCGGGCTTTCCGAGTCAGGAGGATCCGCCGATCACGGTCCGGGATGCCGTCGTGACGACCCATCTTCCGGGCATGGACGTGCGCGACGTCGAGCTGCTCGTGACACGGCCCCTCGAGCGCGCGCTCGCGCGGATTCCGCAGCGCGACTACATCCAGTCCTGGTCGCGACACGGCTACTCCGAGGTCCGGATCAAGGTCCTCGACCGCTATGGCCGCGAGGAGCTTCCGGAGATCTGGCAGAGCGTCCGAAACAAGGTGATCGACGCGACGCCCGGGCTGCCGCAGGGCGTCGTCGGCCCCTTCGTCAACGACGATTTCGGCGACGTCACGGTCGTCAGCGTGGCGCTCACGGGCGAGGGATTCTCGCTCGCCCAGCTGCACGAGGCCGCCAAGCTGGTCCAGGACGCGCTCCACCTCGTCGAGGGCGTGAAGCGCGTCGATCTCTACGGGGTGCAGGACGAGACGATCTGGATCGAGTTCTCGACGGCGCAGCTCGCCCAGCTCGGCTTCTCGGTCTCCGTCCTGCGCGACGCGCTGGTCTCGCAGAACGTCGTGCTGCCGGGCGGGAGCGTCGACACCGGACAGCGCGAGATCATCGTGCAGCCTCGCGGTGAGCTGAAGAGCGCGGAAGACATCGCCCAGGTCGTCGTCGAGATCCCCGGCACGGGCCGCAGCATCCGGCTCGGCGACGTCGCCACCGTCCGGCGAGGCTACGTCGATCCGCCCCGTGGGCCCTTCTTCTCGGACGGCGAGCAGGCGATCCTGATCGGCGTCAGCATGGCCGAGGGCGCGAACGTGCTCGAGCTCGGCCCGCGCATCGTCGAGCGCATCGAGTCGATCGAGGCCCGGCTCCCGGTCGGCATGCAGCTGGAAGTCGGCAACTACCAGCCCACCCACGTGGCCCGCGCCGTCGCCGCCGTGCGCAGCAACCTCGGTCAGACGATCGCGATCGTGCTCGTCGTGATCATCGGCTTTCTGGGCGTTCGGACGGGGCTGATCGTCGGCCTGCACGTCCCGCTGACCATGCTCGTCACGCTGCTCGTGATGTACGCCTCCGGCATCGCCATGCAGCGGATCTCGCTCATGACGTTGATCGTCGCGCTCGGCCTGCTGGTCGACAACGCGATCGTGATGGCGGAGGAAATCGGCAATCGGCTCGCGCAGGGAGAGAGCCGGAACGACGCCGCGACGCAGGCCGGCGGGACGCTCGCCGTCCCGCTGCTGACCTCTTCGATCACCACGGTGTTGATGTTCGTTCCGCTCGCGCTCGCGCCGCACGCCTCCGGCGAGTACCTGCGCTCGATGGCCCAGGTCATCCTGATCGCGCTCGCGACGTCGTGGGTGCTGGCGATGACGGTGACGCCGATCCTCTGCGCTCGGTTTCTGCAGCCTGCGGCGCCCGAGGGCGCGCCGGGAATGGCCGGGCCGAGTGGCGAAGGGGGGGCGGTCGCGCCGCCCGATCAGCCTGGACGGACGGCGCGTCTGTACGCGGGCGCCCTCGGGCTGCTGCTGCGCCATCGCGCCGTCTTCCTGATCTCGATGGTGGGGGTCTTCGCGCTCGGCCTCTGGCTCTTCGGCTTCGTGCCGAAGCAGTTCATGCCCCGTTCGGATCGACCTCAGATCCTCGTCGACGTGAAGCTGCCCGCCGGAAACGGCATCCGCGAGACGGACCGCCGCCTCCGGGAGCTCACCGCGTGGCTCGAAGACGAGTCGGAGAACCCCGAAGTCGAGCGGACCCTGACCTACGTTGGCAGCGGCGGGGTCCGCTTCTTCGTCACGATCGCGCCCGAGCCCGCGGCGCCGAACATGGGCTTCATCCTCGTCACGCTGGCCTCCCTCGATCAGGTCGAGCCGGTCCTCGAGCGGATCCGCTCGGAGGCGCGCACCCGCTTTCCGGCGGTCGACGTGATGGCGAAGCGGATGTTCCTCGGGAGTGTCGAGACCGGTCTCGTCGAGGCGAGGATCTCGGCCCTCGGGCTGCCAGGGCAGCGCGAGAAGCTCTACGAGGCGGGTCGACGGGTCCGCGACCTCCTGGCCTCGACGCCCCACGTATTGAACGTCTACGGCGACTGGGAGAACCTGGTCACGAAGGCAGTCGTCGAGATCGACCCGACGCGGGCGCGCCGTGCGGGGGTCACGCACGAGGAGATCGCGAACTCGCTGCGCATGATCCTCGAAGGCGGCATGCCGACGACGCTGCGCGAAGGTGACGACCAGATTCCGATCCGCGGGCGGGCCGTCGCCGCCGAGCGGCAGACGACGGATCGTCTGCTCACGGCGAGCGTCCTCTCGAGCCGGAGCGAGGCGGCCGTTCCGCTGATCCAGATCGCGGACGTGCGGGCGGAGAACACCTTCAGCCTGATCCGTCGCCGCGACTTCGCGCCGACGGTGACCGTCAGGGCGAGCAGCCCGGCGCTGACGGCGGTCGAGCTGCAGGACGCCGTCGGCGCCCGCATCGACGCCCTGGTGGCCGAGCTCGGCGATGGCTTCCGATGGGAGTGGGGCGGCGAGACGGAGGGGCAGGCGAAGGCACAGGCCGCGCTCTTCGCCTTCGTTCCGCTCTGCCTCTTCGGCGTGCTGATCTGCCTGGTCGGTCAGTTCAACTCCCTGCGCAAGGCGATCGTCGTGCTGCTCACGATCCCGCTCGCATTCACGGGCGTCGCGATCGGGCTCCTCGTGGGCCAGGGCTACAACAGCTTCATGGCGCTGCTCGGCGTGCTCAGTCTGGTCGGGATCGTGGTGAACAACGCGATCGTGATGCTCGAGCAGATCGACATCGAGCAGAAGGCCGGGCGCGCCCCCTACGACGCAATCGTCGCGGCCTGCCTCGCCCGGTTGCGCCCGATCCTGATGACCACGCTCACGACCATCCTCGGCATGGTCCCGATCCTCGTCTCGCGCGATCCGCTCTTCTACGACATGGCGATCACGATCGCGTTCGGTCTCGCGTTCGCGACGGTGTTGACGCTCGGCCTCGCGCCCGTGCTCTATGCGTGGATCTTCCGCGTACCGTCGCCGTCCGAGGCGAGCGGACAGCCGCATGACTGAAGGTGCAGGGGAGGGGGGAGCGTCGGCCGTGGCGCCCGAGTCGGAAGCGTGCCCCGTCGTCGTCTCGATCCACGTCGCGAAGGCGCGGCGACTGCCGATGCGCGCCGTCGCGTCGGTGCAGGCCGAAGCGGGCAAGGGGCTGGTCGGCGATCGCTACCACGGCTCGCGGACGCGCCACGTGACGGTGCAGTCGCTCGAGGAGCTCGAGGAGGCGGCGCGCAAGCACGGTCGCGCGATCGATCCAGGCCAGACGCGCCGCAACGTCACGCTCTCCGCGGGACGGCTGCCGCGGACGCCGGGACATCGCATCCGCATCGGCGAGGTCGAGCTCGAGGTCGTGCGCGATGCGGCGCCGTGCAAGCTGCTCGACGACGCCTTCGGACGCGACGTCCGCCTCGCCCTGGCGCGGCGGGCGGGCGTCGTCTGCCGCATCCGGAGCGAGGGCGAGCTCCGCGTGGGCGACCGCGCGGAGCTCTAGACCCGCACCGACCGCTCGCGTTCAGGCGTCGCGCTCGCTCGTCCCTCGATCGCTGCGAAGTCCTCGCCCGGACGAGAGCGCGCCGAGCCCGAGCGCGACGAGCAGGGCCGTGCCCGGCTCGGGGACGGGGACGGGCAGGGCGACGAAGTCGACGCCGAAGCCCGCCTGGGCGAGGCCGACCGAATCCTCGAAGCCGCGCAGCGCCGTGAGCGCGCCGAGCTCGAAGACGTAGACGTCGGGCAGCAGCACGCCCGAAAGCACGCGGGACGCCTCGACGGCGGGACCGCCTGCCGTGTCGTCCTCGATCGCGAGGTCGAGGAGGAAGCCGCTCGAGAGGCCATAGAGCCGTGCGAAGGCTGAGACCGTGCCCGAGACGGGGCCCGCGCCGGAGAGGATCTCGAGCTGGACGAGGTCGGCGGAGAGCGCGAGGCCGAGGGCGAACTCGAGCGGCGTCGTGACCTCGAACGTGATCGTCAGGCTCGTGTCCGACTGGCCCTGGGCGCGCGAGGGGAAGCCGGGGTCCTGGATGTCGATGCCGAAGCCCGTCCCGCCGGATCCTTCGATCCGGAATCCGTCGCCGAGATCGAAGCGGACGTCGGTCTCCTGGAAGGCCTCGCCGAAGGCGTTGGTGACGTCGCCGATCCGGGAGCCGCCGACGGCGGCCTCGAGGAACGTCCCGGCGTCGGGGGATTGGAAGCCGACGGCATCGTCGTCGCTGATCGAGACATAGGACTCGACGAAGCTCGACGTGAGCACGCGGCGATCGAGATCGAGGATCTCGGCGGCGTGGGCCGGGCCGGTCGGAACGAGAGGGAGGACGAGAGGGAGGACGAGTCCAGCGACGAGGCGCGAAGCGAAGGAGGCGAAGCGGTGCACGAGGATCTCCCGGTAGGCGGGGGTGATCCGGTGTGGAGCGCTGCGCAGGATTGTGTCGCCGAATCGGTGCGGGGCGCGGCGAAATACGGGTTTGTCCCGAGTCCGCCGACGGTGTAACGGGGGATGCGGGGCTCGTCGATCGGCGTCGCTGGACGCGAGGGGGTGTCGGGCTACCGTGCTCGGCGGACCGACGAGAGGAGGCCCGGGTGACACGATTCCGATTGCTCGTCCCGATCGCCTTCGCCGCCTTGCTCGCCGGCGCGCTCGCCTGCGCCACGCCGAAGGAGGACGCCACCCGGGAAGTCCATTCGAGCGCGATAGGCTACCGCGTCGCGATCCCGTCGGACTGGACCCTCGTCGATCGCGAGATGCTCCCGCTGCTGACGGAGGCGAGCGAGGGCGCCGGCGTCGAGACCGTCGACCCCGCCATGCTCGCGAGCGTGCGCGCGAGCGTCGAGTCGGGCGACATGGAGTTTCTCTTTCTCGCGACGGGGACGCCGGCGTTTCGCGACAACGTGAACGTCCTGCGCACGCCGGGAGCGCTTCCTCCCTCGCAGGCCGCCGTCCCCCTGACGTGCGCCATGACGTTGCGCCAGCTCTCCGACGCGCTGCGAGCCCCGGTGGCCTTGCGACGCTGCGAGCTCCAGCAAGTCGGCGGGAAGCGGGCCTTCTTCCTCGACTGGAACAACCCGGTCCAGAAGACCCGGTCCCTCCAGTACCTCTTTCCGCGGACGCCTTCGACGCTCCTGATCGTGACGGGGGCCTTCAGCGAGGAGACGGCGGAGACCAACGGGGAGCGGCTGCGGGCCTTCGTCGAATCGATGGAGATCGATGCCGGCTCGGCGCCCTGAAGCCGACGACGCTCGCTCGAAACGCCCCAAACGAAAGGGGCCCGTCGCTTGCGCGACGAGCCCCTTCGAATGGCTGGGCCGCCGGGCGGCCGAGTCGGACGGTTCGGGCCTAGCCCTTCGCCGCCTTCACCGCCGCGGTCAGCGCCGGCACGATCTCGAAGAGATCCGCGACGACGCCGATGTTCGCGACCTCGAAGATCGGGGCGTCGGGATCCTTGTTGATCGCGATGATGAAGTTCGAGGCCTTCATGCCGACGAGGTGCTGGATCGCGCCGGAGATGCCCGCCGCGATGTACAGCTTCGGGGCGACGATCTGGCCCGACGAGCCGACCTGGTAGGGATGGTCGAGCCAGCCCGCGTCGACCACCGGCCGCGAGGCGCCCATCGCGCCGCCGAGCGCGTCGGCCAGCGGCTGGATGACCTCCGGGAACTTCTCCGGCGCGCCGACGCCGCGGCCGCCCGAGACGATGACGTCGGCCTTCGTCAGGTCGACGCCCGTCGACTGGGCGATCTTGATCTCGACGAACTTGCTCTTCGCTCCGAGATCGACCGTCAGCGCTTCCGTCGCGCCGTCGCTCGAGCCCGTGAAGGCCGCGACCGCACCCGGCTGGATCGTCGCGACGGTCTGGCCCGTCGCGCTGATCTCGGCGTCGAGCTTGCCGTTGAACACGCGGCGCACGAACGTGAAGTCCGCCCCCGCCGCCGAGGCCTTGAAGCAGTCCGACACGAAGGCGCAGTCGAGGCCCGCGGCGACCCGCGGCGCGACGTCCCAGCCCGTCGGCGTGTTGGAGATCAGCACGAGCGAGGCGCCCGCGGCCTTCGCCGCGGCCTTGATCGCCTTGCCGTAGACCTCCGGGTTGTAGTTGGCGGCCGCCGCCGAATCGACGACGTACGTCTTGCCCGCGCCCTTGCCGGCGAAGGTCTTGGCGAGATCGCCGACGCCCGAGCCGATCACGAGGCCGTTGACCTCGTGACCGCCGGCGCTGGCCAGCTCGCGGGCGATCGCGACGAGCTCGTACGAAGCCTCGCGGATCGCGCCTTTCGAAATCTCTGCAACGACGAGGATGGTTCCCATCGTTTTCTCCTCTTGTCCTCGTGAGCGATCGCGCGTCCCGGCCCGCGGCCGAAGCGCGATCGGGTTCTAGAGCAGGCCGAGCTCTTTGATCTTGGTGACGAGCTGGGCCACGATTTCGTCCGTCGATCCCTTCAGGATCTCGGCGGAATCGCCCTTCTTCGGCACGTAGATCTTCTTCATCGCCGTCTTGTTGCTCGTGCCGCCGACGCTGCCCGCGAGGCCGAGGTCGGCCAGGCTCTTCACGTCGACCGGCTTCTTCTTCGCCTGCATGATGCCCTTGAGCGACGCATAACGGACCTGGTTGGCTCCGCTCTGGATCGCGATCAGGCACGGCGTCGGCATCTGGACGACCTCGAGAGCGCCGCCCTCGAGCTCGCGCTCGGCCGTGATCGAGCCGCCGTCCGCGGTCATCGCGAGCACGCCGGTCGCCGACGGGATGTCGAGCAGCTCGGCCACCATCGGCGGGATCGCGGCGCCGTTGCCGTCGTCGGCCATCAGGCCGGCGAAGATCACGTCGGCGTTCTCGGCCTTCGCGATCGCGGCGAGGATCTTGGCGGTGCCGAGCGAGTCGGCGCCGATCGCCGCGGGATCGTTGACGTGGATGGCTCGATCGGCGCCCATGCCGAGCGCCGTGCGCAGGGCCTGGGTCACGCGGTCCGGACCGATCGACACGACGACGACTTCGGCCCCCGACTTGTCCTTCATCCGGAGGGCTTCCTCGACGGCGTAGGTGTCGTAGCTGTTGATCTCGAACTTGATGTTGTCTTCCTGGATCCAGGAGCCATCGGACTTCACGTCGAGACGTGCGTCCTGATGGGGCACCTGCTTCAGGCACACCATGACCTTCATGGGGGCGAGCCTCCGATAGAAATGAAGCGGTTAATCGCATGGTCCCGACGCGGACGGCCGGGTTTTCGAACGCCCGCACTCTACAGCCCGGGGGTGCCCATTTCAACGCAACGAATCAGGGCGGCGAGTCGTTCGCACGCCTCGAACGCGGTCGCGGAGGCCGCGGGCGCGACGGGTCCGACGAGCCGCTAGTAGCCCATCAGCTCGAGAAAATGCTCGACGCTGGCAGCGCGCAGGTACGGGTTCGTGCGCTTCTGGTGGCCGAGGGCGTCGTGCCCCTCTGGGGAGTAGAGATGGCCCGGGAAGAGCGTCGTCTCGTCGGGCAGGCGGCGCAGGGCGGCGAGGCTCTCGTACATCGCGCGCGGATCGCTGCCGGGCAGGTCGACGCGACCGCAGCTGTCGAGGAAGAGCGTGTCGCCGGCGACGAGCTGGCCGGGGCGGCTGCCCGAGGCGTCGGTCTCGGAGACGAGGAAGCACTGGCTGCCGGGCGTGTGGCCCGGGGTATGGAGCAGATG
>JBIPOQ010000603.1:0-2592 GCA_044379055.1 Myxococcota bacterium | reverse complement strand
GACGACGACGTCGAAGGCGTCGTTCGGATCGCCGCCGTAGGCGCCGGGATCGGTCAGCGGGCCGATCACCTTCCGGAAATCCCAGAACGTCCAGGGCCAGCCATGGGTCAGGAGGAGCGGGAGCGTGCGGCGGCCCTTGCCCTTCACGTGCAGGAAATGGATCGGGATGCCGTCGATGTCGACGCGAAACTGGGGATGGGCGTTCATCGCCTTCTCCTGCGCGCGCCAGTCGTAGCCGTCGTGCCAGTAGGCGACGAGCTCGCGCAGGTATTTTCCGTTCGTGCCGTAGCTCCAGTCGTCATTGGCGAAGTCGGGCGCCCAACGGATGCCGGCGAGGCGGCGGCGCAGGTCGTGGAGCTTCGACTCGGGGACGTCGATCTTGAAGGGCTGGGGCTTCACGGCGCTCATGGGATTCCTCTCTCGGGATGCGCGCGGGTCGAAGAGTCGGGCGCGGCGTCCCCCGAGAGACTCGCAAGGAGTTGGCCGCCGTGCGAGGGGCTGCGGGAGAAGAAGCGCTTGACTTCGCGGGGTCGGATCGTCGAAGCTCGATCGGGATGCCGCTTCCCACCGATCCGCCGACATCCGACCGGCCCGAGGCCGACCTGCCGAAGGACCCGGCCCGGATCTTCGAGGCGATCCTCGCCGTCGATCGCCGCGGGGACGATCTGCCGCGCCTCTATGATCGGCTCCGCGAGGTCGCGCCGGTCTGGCGCGCGCCGGTCGAACGCCTGGGGCGCCCCTGGATCGTCACGCGGCATGCCGACGCCGCGGCCCTCGTGCGCAGCTCGGCCTTCATCAAGGACGAGCGGCTCCTCGGCCTCGCCGGCGTCGGCGCCGGGGGCCCCTTCATCGACGTCATGCGCCGGATGTTCGCGTTCCAGGCCCCGGCGCAGCACCACAAGATGCGCGCGCTCGTGAACCGCGGCTTTACGCCGCGCTCGATCGAGAAGCTCCGGCCCGACGTCCAGGCCCTCGTCGACGGGCTGATCGACGCCGTGATCGATCGGGGCGCGATGGATCTCGTCGCGGAGTTCGCGTTTCCGCTGCCGGTGACGGTGATCTGTCGTCTGCTCGGGGCGCCGGTCGAGGACGTCTCGCGGATCGAGGGCTGGGCCGTGTGCTTCGCCCGCCGGGCGGATCCGGCCGAAGCGCTGAAGCCCGAGAGGGAGCGGGCCGGCGACGAGGCGACGGTGGCCTTCGTCGACTACGTGAAGGGGCTGATCGCGGCGCGGCGGAGCGCGCCGCAGGACGATCTGCTCTCTCGGCTTCTCGCCGTGCAGCGCGAGGCCCCCGAGCTGACCGACGACGACATCGCGGCGACGACGATCCTGCTCTTCCAGGCGGGCCACGAGACGACCGCGAACCTGATCGCGAAGGGCATGCTCGCGCTGCTGCGGCAGCCGGAAGCGCTCGCCTGGCTGCGCGCCCATCCCGAGGCGATCGAGGACGCGACGGAGGAGCTCCTCCGCTTCGACACGTCCGTCCAGATCAGCACGAAATACGCCTCGCGCGACGTGGCCTTCCACGGCGAGACGATCGCCGAGGGCGATCCCGTCACCTTCGTCTGGGGCGCCATCAACCGCGACCCGGCGCATTTCCCGGACCCGCATCGCCTCGACTTCGGGCGCAGCGCGAAGGATCACTACAGCTTCGGCATGGGTCCGAACTTCTGCCTCGGCGCGTCGCTCGCGCGCCTCGAGATCCAGCACGCGGTGCAGTCCCTGGTCCAGCGCCTGCCGGGGCTCCGCCTCGAGGACGAGCCGATCGAGTACAAGCCGCAGCTCCATCTCCACGGTCTCGCGCGCCTGCGCGTCGCGTGGTGAGGCGCGGCCGCCTCGCCGGCCCGCTCAGAAGACGATCTCGGCGAGCCCCTCGAGATGGACCATGTCCGGCTTCACGGGCACGAAGATGAACTCGTCGCAGCCGACGTCCTCCATCCGCCGCACCGTGTCGCGGATCGCTTCCGGCGTCACCGTCCGCACCGCACCGAGCAGCTGCTCGACCTGACCGGGCAGGACCTTCGGATAGTATTCGTGGAAGTAGGCGGAGAGATCTTCCTTCGCGCGCGGCCCCGCCGAGTAGTAGCAGCCGCAGACGAAGCGCGGCTTGCCGGCGCGGCCGTTCTCCTGCCAGGAGTCGTCGACGACCGCGCGCATCCGCCGGACCTCCTCCGGATCGGCGCCGAAGCTCCAGGTCACGGCGCCGTCGGCGAAGGCCCCCGCGCGGCGCAGGGCCTTCGGGCCGTTCGAGCCGAGCAGGATCTCGGGCCCGCCGCGGCGGACCGGAGCCGGGCCGATCGCGCGGGTCCCGGGGACGAGGGACTCGCCCTTGAACAGCTCGCGGATCGTGCGCAGGCTCTCCTCGAAGCGCTGGCCGCGGCCGGCGCGCGGGGAGGGCGCGACGTCGTAGTCGTCGAGCGGTGTCCCGAGGCCGACGCCGAGGCTGAAGCGGCCGCCCGAGAAATCATCGAGGGACAGCGCCTGCTTCGCGACGACCCCCGGCGGATGGATCGGCAGGATGATCACGTTCGAGAGCAGCCGGATCCGCGAGGTCACCGCCGCGGCGGCCGTCAGCGCGAGCACCCAGTCGTAG
>JBIPOQ010000604.1:0-2592 GCA_044379055.1 Myxococcota bacterium | reverse complement strand
CTCTCGATCGAGGTGTCCGCGGACCGCGTCGACGCGGCCTACGCGCGGGTGCTCCAGGAGCTGCGCAAGGGCGCTCGGGTGAAGGGCTTCCGGCCGGGCAAGGTGCCGACCCATGTGATCAAGCAGATCTACGGGCCCCAGCTCGGCGAGGAGGTCGAGCGGGTGCTCGTCAACCAGACCCTGCCCGAGGCGGTCGAGCAGGCGGAGATCCAGCCCGTCGTCGAGCCGCAGATCGAGGCGGAGCCTCCGACGGCGGGACAGGCCTTCAAGTACGTCGCTCGAATCGAGATGAAGCCTGCGATCGAGCTGCCCGATCTCGCTTCGCTTTCCGGGTCGCGACCGGCCGTTCAGGTCGCTGCGGACGAGGTCCAGAGCGAGCTCGAGCGTCTGCGCGAGCGCCAGGCGAGCTGGATCGAGGAGCCCGAGGCGACCGTGGCCGCGGTGGGCCATCAGCTGACGATCGACTTCAAGGGCACCCTGGACGGCGTGGCCTTCGAGGGCGGATCAGCCGAGGGCGTCGAGCTCGAGCTCGGCTCCGGCCGCATGATCCCGGGCTTCGAGGACCAGCTGATCGGCGCGCGCTCGGGCGAGTCGAGGGATCTGCAGGTGAGCTTTCCCGCGGAGTACGGCAACGCGGCGCTGGCGGGACAGGCGGCGGTCTTCGCGACCCGCGTGACGGCGATCAAGCGCCGTGAGCTGCCGGCCCTCGACGACGATTTCGCGAAGGACCTCGGCGATTTCGAGAGCCTCGATGACGTGAAGCGCAAGCTTCAGGAATCCCTCGAGGCCCAGCGCCGGGCCGCCTCCGATCGCGCGCTCGAGAAGAGCCTGCTCGACGACCTCGTGACGCGCACGAGCTTCGAGGTTCCGCCGACGCTGGTCGCGCGGCAGCTCGAGAGCCAGATCCAGCAGGTCGAGCAGCAGCTGCGCGGTCGCCTGCCGGAGTCCGACCTCCGCATGCGCGTCGCCCAGCTGCGCGAAGAGGGCTGGGACGAGGCGAAGCGGCGCGTGCAGGAGGCGCTGCTGCTCGAGTCGGTCGCGAGCCGTGCGACGCTCGTCGCGAGCGAGGAGGAGATCCACGCCCGCCTCGACGAGATGGCGGCGAGCCAGGGCTTCGATGCGAAGCTGATGCACGACCTGGCGAAGGCGCAGGGCTGGCACGCGGCGATCGCCGCGGAGATCGTCGATCGCAAGGCCCTCGCCCACCTGATCGAGCACGCGCGCATCCGCGACGTCGAAGCCTGATCGGCAGACCGTCCTTTCCGACCGCGCCGGGCGAATCCGCGCGCCTCGAGTCGACCTCGAAGCGACGCGGCACGCCCGCATTCTGCCCGCGCCGACGCCGCGCGCGGCCGCCGAGTTGCCAAGGCCTCCGGGAAGCCCGAGACTAGGCATTCGAGTCCTCTGGACAGGAGATGTGAGGGGTAAATGAGGGAGCGCAGCCCGACGGTGGCCTACACGATCCCGTACGTGATCGAACAGAATCAGCGGGGCGAGCGGGTCTTCGACATCTACTCGCGGCTGCTGCGCGATCGCGTGATCTTTCTCGGGAGCGAGATCCACGACGACGTCGCGAACGTGGTCGTGGCCCAGCTGCTCTATCTCGAGGCGGACGATCCCGATAAGGACATCCATCTCTACATCAATTCGCCCGGCGGCTCGGTGACCGCGGGGCTCGCCATCTACGACACGATGCAGTTCATCCGCTCGGACGTGCACACGACCTGCATCGGTCAGGCCTCGTCGATGGGCGCCTGGCTGCTCGCGGCGGGCACGCCCGGCAAGCGGACGGCCCTCGCGAACTCCCGAGTGATGATCCATCAACCGATGGGCGGGGCGCGCGGTCAGGCCTCGGACATCGACATCCAGGCGCAGGAGATCCTGAAACTGCGCCACCGCATGAACGAAATCCTCTCGGAGCACACGGGGCGTCCGCTCGAGCAGATCGCCGCCGATACCGAGCGCGATTACTATATGAGCGCTGCGGAGGCGCGGGAGTACGGCATCGTGGACGTCGTCGCGAGCCGTCGCGGTGGGGTCGTGAACGAAGGCATCAAGGAAGTGGCCCAATGAAGAAGCGCGATGACAACGCGAATCTCTCCTGCTCCTTCTGCGGGAAGTCCCAGAAGGAAGTCAAGAAGCTGATCGCGGGGCCGACGGTCTACATCTGCGACGAGTGCATCGAGCTCTGCAACGACATCATCGCCGAAGAGTACGGCCAGGACGAGACCGGCGGCGCGCAGCAGAAGGTGCTGAAGCCGAAGGAGATCAAGGCCGCGCTCGACGAGTACGTGATCGGTCAGGACGCGGCCAAGAAGGTCCTCGCCGTCGCGGTCCACAATCACTACCGCCGCATCGAGAGCGGAGGAACGGGCGAGGTCGAGCTCCAGAAGGCCAACATCCTGCTGCTCGGCCCGACGGGCTCGGGCAAGACGCTGCTCGCCCAGACCCTCGCGCGGATCCTCGACGTCCCGTTCACGATCGCGGACGCGACGACCCTGACCGAGGCGGGCTACGTCGGCGAGGACGTCGAGAACATCGTCCTCAACCTGCTGCAGGCCGCGAACTACGACGTCGAGCGCGCCCAGCGCG
>JBIPOQ010000102.1:0-9560 GCA_044379055.1 Myxococcota bacterium | reverse complement strand
ACCCGAATCCGAATGCAAGAGAGCGCTGGAGCGATCGTCTAGAGACCCGAGGAAATCGACCGACTGGAAAAACGCGGGAGGACCGCCGTCATGGGCATTGCGAAGCGACTCGAGGCGTATCTGGAGGCTTCCGGTCTGCCCTACGAAGTCCGGCCGCATCCCCGCTCCGTCCACGCCGCCCAGACCGCCCGCCGCTCCCGCATCCCCCTCGAACAGCTCGCCAAGCCCGTGCTCCTCGCGGACGAATACGGCTACGTCCTCGCGCTCGTTCCCGCTGCGCGTCGGATCGATGTCGAGCGTCTCGGCGCCCAGCTCCATCGCGACCTCGATCTCGCCAGCGAGGCCGAGATCGACGCGCTCTTCCCGGATTGCGAGCCGGGCGCGCTCCCGGCTCTGGGGGGACCCTGGGAGATTCCGACCGTCTACGACGACGCGCTCGTCGGGCTCCGCGACGTCTACTTCGAAGCCGGAGGGCATGCCGACCTCGTCCACATGCGAGGCGCGGACTACCTCGAGCTGCTCGCCAACGCGCTGCACGGTCCGTTCAGCGAGGGCGGCGACGCCCGCCGACCTTCGTCTTTCGATGCGAGACCGGTGCGCATTTCCGCCCGTTAGGCGGGAACCCTTCGACAGGAGAATCCGAGACGATCCACCCGAACGCAGGAGACCCCCGCCATGACCCTCTCTCCGACCCTCGCCGAGTATCTCGTCCGCCACGGAGCGTCCTTCGCCCTCGAGCATCACATGCATTCCTTCTGCAGCCTCGAGAGCGCGCGGGAGGCCGGCGTCGACGAGGAGTCCCTCGCGAAATCCGTCGTGCTCCAGGACGAGAACGGCTTCGTGCTCGCCGTGCTGCCGGCCTCGCGGCGACTCGAGCTCGATCGCGTCCGCGTGGAGCTCGGTCGCGCTCTCCATGTCTCTCGCGAGCACGACATGGCCCGACTCTTCCCGGATTGCGAGCGGGGCGCGGTGCCTCCGATCGGCGCGGCCTACGGGCTGCCGACGGTGCTCGACGCGAGTCTCGAGGCGCGCGACGAGATCTACTTCGAGGGCGGGGACCACGAGACCCTCGTGCGCATGGCGGGCTCCGCCTTCCTCGACCTGCTCGAGGACGCGACCGTCGCGGAGATCGCCTCCGAGAGCGCGAGTCTGCTTGCGGCGCTCGCGTCCCGGGAACGGCTCAAGGGGCGCGTCAATGCAGTCGGCCGCGCGGTCGGGGCTCCGGTCGGGGCCGGTCGGCGCTGGATCGTGCGCGTCCGACGCGAGCTCGCGGCCCTCGCGAGCGCCCTCGACGAGCACATCGACGAGACCGAGCGGCCCGATGGTGTCTTCGGTGAGATCCTGTCCGTCGCGCCGCGGCGGGCCCGGGACATCGAGCAGCTGACCCGCGAGCACGTCGCGCTGCGCGCGGAATGCTCCCGCCTCGAGGCCCTGGCCGAGGGCGGCGCCGGTCCCCTCTCGCTCCGACGCCGGGTCGACCAGCTGCTGCGACGCTTCGAGGAGCACCGCCACCGCGGCGCCGATCTCGTCTTCGAGGCGTTCGGCGTCGATCTCGGCGGGGAGTAGGCGGGGCCTGCCCGGGACCGCCGGGTCAGCGCCGCGCGTCCGCCGCCGCCCTTCCGGCGCGCCGGCCGAAGAAGCTGCCGTCTCCGAGGGAGAGGCCGCTGCTGTAGCCGCCGACTGCGAGGCCCGAGGTCGAGCGCCCCGCGCCGTAGAGGCCGGGGATCGGCCGGCCTTCGGGATCGAGGATGCGGCCGTCGACGTCGGTCGCGAGGCCGCCGAGGGTGAAGACCGCATAACGCGAGCTCTCGACGTTGCAGTCGATCGCGGCGTAGGGCGCCTCGACGAGGGGCTGGAGGTAGGGCTCGCGCTTGCCGAAGAGCGGATCGAGGCCGTGGACCGCGTGGCGGTTGAAGAGCTCGATCGTCGACTCGAGGGCGCCCTCGGGCAGGCCGAGCTCGCGGCCGAGCTCGGCCGGGGTCTCGCCGACGGCGCAGACCTCGAAGCCGTACTCGGGCTTGACGAAGATCGCGTCGTCCACGATCAGCCAGCAATGCCCGTCCTGGCGCAGCAGCGCGGCGTCGCCGAGGCGCCCGTAGTAGGCGTCTTCGTTGATGAAGCGCTGGCCCCGCGCGTTGACGAGCAGCCCGCGCTTGAGATCCCAGGGCTGCGTCACGGGGAGCGAGACCGAGACCTTGTCGAGATGGCGGGTCCCCGCGCCGGCCCCCATGCCGAGGCGGATGCCCGAGCCGTCGTCGCCGTCGGCGGCGACGCGCATCTGGCAGCGGCGGGCCTCCGGACGATAGGCGTCGAGCATCGCGTCGTTGAGGATGAAGCCGCCGGTCGTGAGGACGATGCCGCCCCGGGCGCGGACGAAGCGCGATTTGCCGAAGGTTTCGAGGCGGGCGCCGGTGATCGTGCCGTCCTTCTCCTGGACGAGGGCGCTGCAGACCGTATTGAAGGCCTGGGCGGCGCCCGAGGCGGCGACGGCCTGGCAGAGGGAGGTCATGACCTTGTGGCCGGCGGCGCCGGGGACGGCGGCGACGTGGCCCCGGGGCGCGGGCTTCGCGAGGTCGCGGAAGGGCGCGACGTTTTCGGAGCCCGACCAGACGAGGCCGTCGTCGGTCGGCGGCTCGCCGGACTGGCCGTAGTAGAAGGTGTTCTTGTAGGGAACGCCCTGGGCGACGAGCCAGTCGAAATGCTCGACGGTGCCGTTGCAGTAGAGCTCGAGCTTGGCCTCGTCGTAGCCGAGGCCGACCGAGGCGCGCAGGTATTTGTACATCTCCTCCGGCGAGTCCTCGAAGCCGCAGGCCTTCTGGAGGGCGGTGCCACCCCCGAGATAGATGACGCCCCCCGACATCGCGGAGGTCCCGCCGCCGCCACCCGCGCGCTCGACGACGAGGGTCTTCGCGCCGGCTTCGACGGCGGAGAGCGCCGTCGAGGCGCCGGCGACGCCGAGGCCGACGACGAGGACGTCGACGGTCTCGTCGAAGGAGGAAATCGAGCCGGCGTCGAGGATCTCGGTCTGCATGGGCGCTCCGGAAGGGCGGGCCGCGCGGGACGGGCGGCGGGTTTCGGGTCGTGTCGCCCGGTCGCAGGCGGCGCGAACGGATGATCTACGGCTCGGGTTGGATAGCGCGCGGCGGGCGACTCGTCAGAGCCGGTAGCCGCCGTCGACGGCGATGACCTGGCCGGTGATCGGTGCCCCGGCATCGGAGGCGAGCAGGAGGACCATCGGGCCGAGCTCCTCGGGCTCCATGATCCGGCGCTGGGCGCTCTCGGCTTCCGCCCGCTGGCGCGCGGTCGCGGCGTCGATGCCCTGGGCGGCGCCGAGCTGGTCGAAGGAGACGAGGTCGGTCTGGGTCCAGCCGGGGCAGACGCAGTTGACCGTGATCCGATGCCGCGCGAGGTCGAGGGCGAGCTGCTTCGTCAAGCCGACGAGGCCGTGTTTGGCGGCGGTATAGGCGGGGCTCGCGGCGGCGTGCTTCGAGGCGCCGGAGCCGATCATGACGACACGGCCCCGGCCTCGGGCGCGCATCGAGGCGGCGGCGGCCCGGGTCGACCAGTAGGCGGAGGTCAGGTTGAGGGTCAGGTTCGCCTCGAAGCGGTCGTCGCCGCTGCCGAAGAGGTCGGGGTTGCCGCCGGCGGAGCCGCCGACGTTGTTGACGAGGATGTCGACGCCGCCGAAGCGCGCGATCGCCGTCTCGACGGGCTTCGACGCCTCGGCGCGATTCATCGCGTCGGCCTGCACGGGGAAGACGTCGATCTCCTTCGCGGTCCGGTCGAGCTTCTCCTGCGAGCGGCCCGAGATCACGACCTCGGCCCCCGCGCCCCGCAGCGCCGCGGCGAGAGCTCGCCCGATCCCGCGCGAGCCGCCGGTCACGACCGCTACCCGGCCCGCGAGAATGCCCATCGATGCCTGCGCCAATTCGCCGACTCCCCTCGTCCCGACCGCGGATCCCGCGCGCCGATCGGGCTCGCGCGGCGCGCGGGGCTCAATCCCGCGGATGCGGAACCGTCGGCGGCCACTCGCCGCCGCCGTAGACCTCGAGCGCTGCGCCGTTGACGTAGGCCGAGTCGCGGGCCGCGAGGAAGAGGCAGGCATGCGCGATCTCCTCCGGCTGCGCGAAGCGCCCGGCCGGGATCGCGCGCAGGATCTCGGCCCGCTCGGCGTCGCCGCCGAAATGGTCGCCCGTCAGCTCGGTCGCGACGAGGCCGGCGACGATGCAGTTGACCCGGACCTTCGGCCCCCACTCGACGGCGAGGGAGGTCGTCGCGTTCATGAGGCCGGCCTTGGCCGCGCCGTAGGCCACGCTCTTCGGCGTGGGCCGGACCGAGCTGATGCTGACGATGTTGACGATCACGCCGCCGTGCTCCCGGGCCGCCATGTGCGGATGGACCTGCTGCGAGAGCACGAGCGGGGCCTGGAGATTCAGCTCGAGAATCTTCTGGGTCAGCTTCGGCGAGGCCTCGGCGCTCGCGACCGAGGGCGCGCCGCCGGCATTGTTGACGAGCACGTCGATCCCGCCCGAAGCCGCCGCGCAATCCGCGAGCCAGGCCCGCGTCGCCTCGGGATCGCGCACGTCGACGGCGGTCGCCCGGATCGAGGCATGGGCGAAGGGCTCCTCGACCGGTCGGCGGCTGCAGGTCTCGACCCGCGCACCGGCTTCGGCGAAGGCCTCGCAGATCTGTCGCCCGATGCCTCGGGAGCCGCCGGTCACGACGACGGTCTGCCCGGAAAAATCGAAACGCGTTCGGCCTGAACCCACCGTGACTCCCCAGCTCTGGATCATTCCCAAGTCGACTAAATCTCGCAGGTTTGCGAATCTCGGCAACTCGCCCGGCCCCATTCCCCGCAGACCCGCCCGGCAAGGAGACAGGCATGCCCTCGAGTGGCTCGTCCACGAGCACGATTCCCCGCATCATCAGCGTCGACGACCACGTCGTCGAGCCGGCGCACATCTGGGAGTCCCGACTTCCTGCCCGCTTCCGCGACAAGGGACCGCGGGTCGTGCTGAAGCCGCGTGGGGTGCCGAAGCTCGTCGACGGCGTCTGGGTCGAGCGACCCGGGGACGACGGACCGCTGGCGGCCTGGTGGCACTACGAGGACCACATCTACCAGCTCCGCCTGATGATCGCCTGCCCGGGTCTGCCGCCCGAAGAAGTGAAGCCGATCGGGGTCACCTTCGACGACATCGCCCGCGGCTGCTGGGACCCGAAGGCACGCCTCGCCGACATGGACAAGAACCACGTCGAGGCGTCGCTCTGCTTCCCGAACTACCCGCGATTCTGCGGCCAGCTCTTCAACGAGCGTAAGGATCGCGAGCTCGCGAAGCTCTGCGTCGAGGCGTACAACGACTGGATGGTCGACGAGTGGTGCGGCGGGACGAACGGACGGCTGATCCCGCTCTGCATCGTGCCGCTCTGGGACGCGCAGCTCGCGGCGGCGGAGATCCGGCGCAACGCGGCCCGCGGCGTGCGGGCGGTGGCCTTCTCGGAGCTGCCCGCCTGGCTCGGGCTCCCGTCGCTGCATACCGACTACTGGAATCCCTTCATCCGCGCCTGCGAGGAGACGGGAACCGTCATCTGCATGCACATCGGGTCGGGGACCAAGACCGTGAGCACGTCGCCCGACGCGCCGACGATCATGTCCTCCAACCTGATCGCCTGCAACAGCGTCGCCTCGATGCTCGACTGGATCTTCTCGGGCAAGCTCGCGCAGTTCCCGAACCTGAAGGTCATGTACGCCGAGTGTCAGATCGGCTGGATCCCGTACTTCATCGAGCGGGCCGACGACACCTGGCAGACCCATCAATGGGCGCAGAACGAGTTCCGTCTGCCCGAGCCGCCGTCGCACTACTACCGCAAGAACGTCTACAGCTGCTTCTTCAAGGACACGGTCGGCATCGATCTGATCGAGCGCGTCGGCCTCGACCAGGTCATGTTCGAGACGGACTATCCGCATCAGGACGGCACGTTCCCGAACACGAAGCGGACGGCGGAGCAGCTCTTCGGCCATCTCCCGCAGGACCAGGTCGACAAGATCGCGCGCAAGAATGCGATCGAGCTCTTCGGGCTCTCCCTCTAACCGGTTCGAAGTCGTCTCGAGTCGTCCGATCGAAGGGAATCCCGTGCCGCTCACCTTGTCCGACTTCAATCTGGGCCCGGAGCAGGTCGAGTTCCGCGACACGCTCCGGCGCTTCTTCGAGGCGAACGCGCCGATCGGCGAGACGCGCCGGGTCATGGCCTCGGGCGAGGGGCTCTCGCGTGCGCTCTGGGAGAAGGCGGGCGCCGAGCTCGGCCTCGTCGGGCTCGCGGTGCCCGAGGCGCAGGGCGGGCAGGGCTTCGGCCTGAAGGAGCTCTCGATCGCCCTCGCGGAGGCGGGTCGCGCCCTGGCGCCGATCCCGCTCTTCTCCTCGGCGGCCCTCGCGGGCCGGGTCGTCGGGCGCGTGCTCGAGGCGAGCGGGGCCAAGGCCGAGGCCTGGCTCGGACCGCTCGCGGCCGGCCGGATCGCGACGCTGGCCTGGACCGAGGATGCGGGCCCCTGCGATCCGGCGCGGACGCGCCTCGAGGCGAAGCCGGCGGGGGCGGGGGTTCGGCTGACGGGCGAGAAGCGCATCGTGGTCGATGGGTCGATCGCCGAGCGGTTCTTCGTCGTGGCGCGGACGCCGGGGACCGCGGGCGATGCGGGGCTCGGGCTCTTCGCCGTCGAGGCGGACGCAGCGGGTCTCTCGGTCGAGCGACAGGAGGCCTTCGACGTCACGCGTTCCCTCGCGCGGCTCCGCTTCGCGAACGTCGAAGCGATCGCCGTGGGCGAGCCCGGCGAGGATGGGCCGGCGATCCGGCACGGGCTCGAGGAGGCGACGGTGCTGCTCTGCGCCGAGATGGTCGGCGGGATGCAGCGAGTGCTCGAGGCGGCGGTCGACTACGGGAATGCCCGGCATCAGTTCGGCCGACCGATCGGCTCGTTCCAGGCGATCAAGCACAAGTGCGCCGACATGCTGATCGATTTCGAGGCGTCCCGGACAGCCGTCGAGGCAGCGATCGAGGCCTGCGACGGCGACGATCCGGAGCGATCGCTGCTCGCGGCCGTCGCGAAGGCACAGTGTGGCCCGGCCTTCGTCCGGATGGCGATCGAGAACATGCAGATCCAGGGCGGCGTCGGGTACACCTGGGAGTACGACGCGCATCTCTACTACCGTCGCGCGCAGGCCGGCGAGCTGCTCCACGGCGCGGCGAGCGAGCACCGCGACCGCATCGCCCGCCTCGTCGCCGCGAGCGAGATCGGGTCCGCGAGCGCGCGGGGAGGGCAGGCATGAGACGAGCGGATACGCCCGAAGAAGCGGCCTTTCGCGCCGAGGCGCGCGCCTGGCTCGAAGCGAACGCGGAGCGTCGTCGGGGGCCGAACGACTGGTCCCTCGGCCCGCGCGATCATTCGCAGGCGGCGGAAGACGAGTACTGGGCGAACATGAAGGCCTGGGTCCGGACGCGCTTCGACGGCGGCTGGGCGGCGATCACCTGGGCGAGGGAGCATGGCGGCCGCGGCGGGACGCCTGCCCAGGCGATCCTCTTCGCCGAGGAGCAAGCGGCCTTCGACGTCACGAGCGGGTTCATCGACGCGGCCGTCGGGCTGATCGGCCCCGCCCTGATCAAGTACGGCACGGCGGCCCAGCGGGAGCGGTTCCTCGCGCCGATGCTGCGCGGCGACGAGATCTGGTGCCAGCTCTTCAGCGAGCCCGAAGCGGGGTCGGATCTCGCGGCCGTGCGGACCCGGGGCGTCGTCGACGGCGACGACCTCGTCCTCAACGGCCAGAAGGTCTGGACGACGAGCGCCCAGTACGCCGACTGGGGCTTCATCGTCTGCCGGACGAACCCCGACGTCCCGAAGCACGACGGCATCAGCTTCGCCCTCGTCGACATGCGCCAGCCCGGTGTCGAGGTCCGCCCGCTGGTGACCATGAAGGGCGACCGGCATTTCAACGAGGTCTTCTTCAAGGACGTCCGGACGCCGCTCACGAACGTGGTGAACGGCCTCGGGCGCGGCTGGCCGGTCACGACCTTCGTCCTGATGAACGAGGGCGCGAACATCGGCACGACGAGCCACGCGCGGACCCGGGTCGGCGATCTCGTCGCCGACGCGGTCCGGAGCGGCCGCTTCGAGGACGCGGTCGTCCGCGAGAAGCTCGGCGCGGGGATCGTCGAGGAGCGCGTGCTCGCGCTGCTCCAGGATCGCCTGAAGCGCGCGATCCTCGACGGGCGCCGGCCCGACGTCGACGGCTCGGTCCTGAAGGTCTTCACGGCGGAGAGCGGTCATCGCAAGGCCGAGCTCGCGGCCTGGCTGCAGGGCGCCGAAGGTCTGCTCGCCGGCCCGGAGGCGCCGATGCAGGGCATCTGGCAGGACAGCCTGCTGGCGCGCGGCGCGATGACCGTCGGCGGCGGAACCGTCGAGGTCCACCGCAACGGCCTCGGCGAACGCGCCCTCGGCCTGCCGAAAGAGCCCCGTTTCGACCGGGATCGCCCCTTCAAGGACCTGCGCGTGAGTAGTTAGGCGGGAGCGCGCCGGCCGCGGCCGCTGCTCCGTGCAACCGGAAACCAACGTCCGAACGATTCGTCACAGAGGAGTCCCCCATGCCCGAAGCCCATCTGCCCGCCGCCGTCCGGCCCGCGCTCTCCCTCCAGCCGCCGAATTTCGCCGCGAAGGATCCGGGGATCGGCGGGTGGCGCCATCTCTTCGAACAGGCCCGCGGCGCAGACGCGGCGGGCATCGATCGATTGGTCGTCTCGGACCATGTCGTGCTCGGCGAGAACCTCGAGGTCTACGGTGACCCGAAGGCCGGCGGCACGAAGGGCGGCGTCCAGCCGACCGGGCCCGACGGCCAGTGGCTCGACCCGATCGTGCTGCTCTCGATGTGGGCCGCCATCACGAAGCGAACGCGCTTCCTGACCGGCATCCTGATCGCGCCCCTGCGCCGACCCGCGACGCTCGCGAAGCAGCTCTCGACCCTCGACGTCCTGTCCGAGGGGCGCCTCGACATCGGCGTCGGTGTCGGCTGGCAGCGCGAGGAGTACGAGGCGAACGGCATCGAGTACGACGGGCGCGGCAAGCTCCTCGACGAGACCCTCGAGATCTGCCAGACCCTCTGGCGCAACGAGTCGGCGAGCCATCAGGGCAAGCTCGCGCGCTTCGAGCGCGTCCACGTCAATCCCAAGCCGGTGCACCCCTGCGGCGTGCCGTTCTGGATCAGCGGGACGCTCAACCCGAACGTGCTGCGCCGCATCGTGAAGTACGGCAGCGGCTGGATTCCGTGGGGCCCCGACGGCATGAACCCGATCGAGGGCCTGAAGAAGATCCGCGAGGAGCTCGTGAAGGCGGGGCGAAGCGCCGAGGGCTTCGAGGCGACGAGCTACATCCAGGTCGCCTATACGACCGAGTCGAACGGCGCGAGCAAGAAGATCGACGTCGAGAAGACGATGGCCCACGTCCCGGCGATGGTGGCCGGCGGTCTCACCGACCTCCGCATCACCCTCGACCTGCCGAGCAGCCAGGCCGCCGTCGAAGA
>JBIPOQ010000151.1:0-8034 GCA_044379055.1 Myxococcota bacterium | reverse complement strand
GTCCGGTTGTGCGGAGCCGGTCGGAGTCGGATCGTCTGCGGGCCGAGCAGGACCGGTCGCGCGTAGCGATAACGGGTTCGATGATGGAGAGCGACGCGGATGGTCAAACGGGGGACCTCGGGGCGGGGGAGCGTGGGGGCTAAGATAGTCCGCCTCGCGTCGGATCGCGCCTCGCGCGCCCCGTGCGGCGGGACGCCCCGCCCCGGGCGTGGGCTCGCTTCGGCGCACTCCCGCAGCCATCGACCCACCCGTCCGCGTCCCGAAGCCGCCCGCCGGCCGAAACGATCTCGACGCCGCACGCGAGTTGCGGGTACCCTCCGCGGCGCCGCCCGGCATCATCCAACCCGCAAGCGCAGCGCGAAGCCGACACGTTTCGTGATCGGCTGCCTTTCGCGAGGCGTCCGCGAAGAACTCGAGACGAGGGGAGCTCATGAGCCGCATTCATTTCATCGGAGGAGAGAAGGGAGGAGTCGGGAAGTCGGTCGTCGCACGGCTGCTCGCGCAGTACTGGATCGATCGCGGAACGCAGTGGACGGGCTTCGACACCGACCGCTCGCACGGCGCGCTGCTGCGCCACTACGCGGAGTTCTCCCAGCCCCTCGAAATCAGCAAGATGGAGGATCTCGATCGCCTGATGGAGGCAGCCATCGAAGAAGACCAGCAGGTGCTCGTCGATCTCGCCGCACAGTCGGAGCGCGATCTGCACCGCTGGATCGCGACGAGCGGCGTGCTCGAGCTCGCGTCGGAGCACGGCATCGAGGTGCTCTTCTGGCACGTCATGGACGACGGCAAGGACTCCCTCGAGCTGCTCGACAAGCTGCTCTCGCGCTACGGATCGCAGGCCCATTTCGTGATCGTGCTGAACCACGGCCGCGGCGAGAACTTCTCGACGTTCCACAAGTCGCCGGTCGCGCAGAAGGTCGTCGAGATGGGCGTCCCGGTGCTCGAGCTGCCGGCGCTCTACAAGCCGACCATGCGCACCATCGATCACCAGGACAAGAGCTTCTGGGCGGCGATGAGCCACAAGGAGGGCCCGAGCGCCCTCGGCCTCGTCGAGCGGCATCGCGTCAAGGTCTGGACGCGGGCGGCGAACGCGGAGTTCGAGAAGATCGGGGTCTGAGGCGACTCGACCGCGGGCGGCCCCCGGTGCGCCGCCCGCGGCATCCGTCCCCGCGAGCGGCGCCCGGTCAGCGCCAGCCCTGATGCCAGCAGCCGGCGTCGCAGAGCTCCCGCCAGGCGACGATCCGCGAGCGGCCCGAGTGCACCGCGCGCAGCTCGACCTGCTCGATCGACCCGCCCCGCGAGCGCGCCGGGACGATCCGCGTCACGACGAAATGCAGCTCCCGGTCGACCGGCGTCACCGCCGTCCACTTGCTCTCCAGGAGCTTCTTGCGACTCGGTCCATTCCGGCTCGCCGGAGCGGACGGATCCCCGATCCCGGTGTGAATCGACATGGCACGATTTCCTTCGAAGAAGCGTGGCCGCGGCCCTTTCCGGACCGATTGCGTTCGGCGACTCGCCCCTTGGAGCCTAACCCGCGGCGGGCCGGATGGGGCAGCGTTATGCTCGCGCCCGGACCCGTCGGTCCAGACCAGCCGCGTTCGCCCCGTACCCCTCAGAAGGATCGTGATGCTGCCCTGCGTCTGCCGCTCGTCGATCCCCGCCGATCCCGCGGGCAGCGCGGCGAGGCTGCTCGCGTCGACCGGCGTCGTCCCTCCGTGCCCGAAGTCGGGACGATCGACCCCGCCCGCATGAGCGAGCTGCCGCAACCGCGTCTGGATTGCCGGCGCTGCGGGCGGCCGCGCATCGCTTGTTATTGCGCCCACGTGACGTCCATCCCGACACGCACGCGCGTCGTCGTGCTCCAGCATCCACGCGAACGCCACAAGGCGATCGGGACCGCGCGCATCGCGGCGGCCTGTCTGCCCTCGGCGGAGATCCTGGTCGGCTTCGAGTTCGAGCAGGACGCCCGGGCGCGCGCGCTGCTGGCCGATCCGGCCGCGCCGGCGGTGCTCTTGTATCCCTCGCCCGAAGCCCGCGACCTGAAGCTCGATCCGCCCCGGGAGCCCGTGACGCTCGTCGTGATCGACGGCACATGGAGCCAGGCGCGGAGCCTGCTGCGGAAGAACCCCTGGCTCGAAGATCTCCCGAAGGTCGCCTTCGCGCCGGAAAAGCCGAGCGAGTACCGGATCCGCCGCGAGCCGCGCGAGGACTACGTCTCGACGCTCGAAGCGATGGTCTACGCGCTGGGATGTCTCGAAGAGGGCGACCCCGCGCGCTTCCAGGCGTTGATGGCGCCGTTCCGGGCGATGGTCGACGTGCAGGTCGCCTTCGCTTCGCGGGTCGGCGAACCGCGCTGGCGAAGGACCCGGCATCGGGTGCCGCGCGCGACCGTCTCGTGTCTTCCGCCCGAGCTGCTCGCGGCGCGACGGGTCTGCCTGATCGGCGAGGCCAACGCCTGGCCCCACGACCGGGCGCTCGGCGGCCCGCCTCATCCCCACGAGCTCGTCTACTGCTGTGCCGCCGTGCCGGGCGACGAGGCGCGGGGCGACGAGGCGCGCTTCGAGCGGTTGATCGCTCCGCGACTGCCGCTCTCCGATTCGCCCGTCGTCCACGCCCGGCTCTCCGCCGAGGAGCTGGCCCGCGGCGTTCCCCTCGACGAAGCGCGGTCGGATTGGAATCGCTTCGTGCGACCGGAGGACGTCCTCTGCGTCTGGGGCCACCATTCCCTCTCCCTGCTCCAGCGCGACGACATGACGCTGCCGCGACGCGTGATCGACGTCCGGCGGGTCGCGGGGGAGGTCCTGCGCGCCCGCCCCGGACGCGCCGAGGCGCTGGTCGAACGCCTCGGGCTTCCCTGGCGATCCCTCGGCCGCGGACGCGGCGGCGAGCGCCTCGGCATGCTGGTCGCGATCACGCGCTGGCTCGTCGAGACGGCCCGCGAGTCGACGGACGCCGCGGTCGCGGACGATCGCTGACCCGCCCGCCACTCGAGGAGGGTTCGTCGGTCGAGATGCCCTACGCTGAAAAGCGATGCCGACCGAGCGATCCGTGCCGCCCCCGCCCCAGGACGCCGACGCGCGCTGGCTCGTCCGGGCAGCCTGGGCCTCGCTCGCGCTCTTCGTCGCTGCCTCCGTCTTCACCTTCGATTTCGCCGGCGGCACCGCCTATCTCCGCGACGACCCGACGAGCTGCCTCAACTGCCACATCATGACCGAGCAGTACCGGGCCTGGCAGCAGGGCCCCCACCGGCGCGTCACCACCTGCAACGACTGCCATACGGGCGAGTCGTTCGCCGCCCATTACGCGAGCAAGGCCGTGAACGGATTCAACCATTCCTGGGCCTTCACGACGGGCCGGTTCGTCGAGCCGCTGCAGATCAACGCCTTCAATCGCCGGATCGCCGAGGCCAATTGTCGGCGCTGCCACGGCGCCCTCGCCGGGATCGTCGACGGCCTCGCGACCCACGCCGAGCCTGGCGCCTGTCTGCGGTGCCATGCGGACGTGGGCCACTAGCATGGACAGCGCCCGATGACCGGACCGGATCGATCGCCTTCGCCCGCGCGTCGCCGCAGGATCGTGCTCCTCGTCCTCTCCCTGCTCGGGACCCTGATCGTTCTCGCCCTGGCCCTCGACATCGCCCGCAAGAAGCGAGAGGCGAATCCCGCGCCGCGTCCCCCGCTCGAGCTCGTCGGCGAGGTCGACGATCCCGAAGCCTGGGGCCACTCCTTTCCGCAGCAGCTCGCCGACTATCGCGCGACGGTCGACCAGGCACGCACCCGCTTCGGAGGCAGCGACGCACTGCCGCGGACACCGACCCCCGCGGATCCCCGTTCCACCGTCGCGCAGTCGAAGCTCGAGGCGGATCCGCGGCTCCTCCGGATGTGGGCCGGTTACGCCTTCGCGATCGATCACCGCGAGGAACGCGGCCACGCCTTCATGCTCGACGACCAGACCTTCACCGCTCGGCACCGAAAAACGCAGCCCGGCGCATGCCTGCAATGTCACGCCAGCATCGTCTCGACCAATCGCCGACTCGGAGAAGGCGCCCCCGACCCGGACGCGGCCGGCGCCGCGAAGCTGAACGCCATGCCGTACGCCGAGGCGCGGACGCACGTCGACCGCGCGATCGGCTGCATCGACTGCCACGACCCGGCGACCCTGCGCCTGCGGGTCTCACGGCCGGCCTTCATCGAAGCGATCGCCCGGCTCGAAGCGAGCCGCGGCCGACCCGGCTACGACGTGAATGCGATGGCGACCCGCGCGCAGATGCGGACTTTCGTCTGCGCCCAGTGCCACACCGAGTACGCCCTGGAGGACGACGGCGCCCGGCTGGTGCATGCCTGGGAGAGCGGCCCGCGCGCCGACGAGATCCTCGCGCGCTACGACGCGACGGGCTTCCGCGACTGGGTCCATGCCGAAACCGGCGCCCCGATGTTGAAGGCCCAGCATCCGGAGTTCGAGCTCTGGTCCCAGGGCATCCATGCGCGGGCGGAAGTCTCCTGCGTCGACTGCCACATGCCCTACCGACGCGTCGGCGCGACGAAGATCACGGACCACCACGTCCGCAGCCCGCTCCTCGACACCGCACGCGCCTGCCAGGTCTGCCATCCGATCGCCGCCGACGAGCTCGTCGCCCGGGCCGAAGCGATCCAGGAGCGCACCCTCGCGATGCAGGACGCGGCGATGAACCGCCTGATCGAGCTGATCGACGCCCTCGCGGCGGCGCAAGAGAACGACCCCGACGATCCCCGGCTCGAGGCCGCCCGCTCGGCCCAGCGCCGGGCGAGCTTCCTGCTCGATTTCGTCTCGTCGGAGAATTCGGCCGGATTCCACGCGCCCCAGGAGGCCGCGCGCCTGCTCTTCCTCGCCCTCGACGAAATCCTGGCCGGGAGTCGCGCGCTCGCATCGGGCGAGGCCGACGCGACTGGGCCGGCCGCAGCGTCGCCGCGATAGCGGACGACGCCCGCGTCAGATCCCGAGCGGGTGCTTCTTCTGGCCGATGGCCCAGGCCGGCCCGGGCGGCCAGGCGTTGCGCGTCCGCCGCTTCGGATGGTCGGGATCGTGGAGCTGGCAGAGCCGGTCGTATTCGGTGCGGACCCGCATCATCCCGTTCCAGGAGTAGTAGTCCTCCTGGTACGACCAGAGCCCGTCGCCCGCGTAGACCTGGATCGTGACGCCGAAGAAGTCGAGGGGCGCGCCGCCCGGCTCGGGGTTGTCGAAGCGGTTGATCATGCCGTTCGTGACGGTATTGCCCTCGATCGTGTGCCAGTCGTAGATCGTGTAGAGGGCGGGCATCTCGTTCAGCATGACCCGTTCGAGATAGGCGCGGATCTCGGCGCGACCGTGCTTCACGCCCTCGAGCACGCGGTCGATCAGGATCGCATCGGGGGTATAGAGCTCCGAGAACTCGGCCCAGCGCTCGCCGGCGCCACCGAGTCGCCAGTAGTACTGGAAGGCCTCTTCGATCTCCTGGCGGGAGAAGCGCGCGGTCGGATCGACGGGGCTGACGGCGGATTTCACGGGGCATGTCCTCCTTGGATTCTTCGGCGACGACGATCGCTAGGCGGTGACGAAGCGGGCGGCGACGTGCTCGAGCGTCTCGGCGTAGCGATCGGGCGCGAGGGGATGCGCGCCGCCCGGGCCCTCCCGGACGGTCCGCGCGGTCGTCACGGTTCCGATCGCGAGGATCACGCGGGTCGCTCCCGCCTCGAAGAGGGTCGCGACGAAGGACGGGGGCGTCCCCTCGTCGACGGCCGCCATCGCGGTCACGTCCATCGTCCGGGGATCCCGTCCATTCGCCTCACAGAGGGCATGCAGCCGCTTCACGTCGCGGGCGAGCACCTCGGGATCCGTCGCGATCGGGATCCAGCCGTCCGCCCAGCGCGCGGCCATCTGCATCCCGCGCGGACCGTGGACGCCGCAGAGCACCGGGATCGGCTTCTGGAAGGACGGATAGCGACAATGCAGCGGCGGGAAGTCGACGTGCCGGCCGTGGAACTCGACCACGTCCTCGGTCCAGAGGCGCCGCATCGCCGCGACCGTCTCCTCCATCCGCTCGAAGCGCGAGGCGAACTCCACGCCGAAGAGCACCATCTCCTCGACGAGCCAGCCGGCGCCCGCGCCGACGACGAGTCGCCCCCGAGACTGCCGATCGAGGGTCGCGAGGATCTTCGCGAGATGGAGCGGATGGCGCAGCGGGACGAGACCGACCGCCGTGCCGAGACGGATCGTCGACGTCGCGCCCGCGGCATGGGCGAGGGTCGTCCAGGGATCGGCGAGATTCGTGTAGAAATACGGAAGATGGCCGTCGACGAGCTGGACGTAGTCGCGCTCGAGCGTGACCGGAATCGCGGGATGCTCGCCGACCCAGATCGACTCGAAGCCGAGTGCCTCGGCCCGGCGCGCGTAGTCCGAGGGCAGCACGTCGTCGGGACCGGCGGGGCAGAGGACGCCGACGGGACGCGCCGGCTCCCGCTTGCTCGATCGATCCTCGCCTCGCTTCTTCGACGGCTCGACCATGATGCCTCCCGAACCGGGCCACGCGAGCGCCCGGAGGCGTCACGATAGTCCATCGCGACCCGTCTCAAGAGGCGTTCGCATCGCACCGATGCCCACAGGACGCCCCGGGCGCGGAACGGAGCGCGCATGCAGACCGTCCTGATCGTCGTCCTCACCGTCCTCACTACGCTGGCGACCCTGGCGATCCTCGCCGGCTTCGGGCTGCGGTGGTGGGTGCGCCGGCGCATCCTGGCCGCGATCGCCGCCGGCCAGTCGCCGGAGACGGCGATCGCCCCGTCGATCCATTTCGAGCCGATCGACGGCGACACGCGCTGGCAGCAATCTTCGACACCCGCCGTCTTCGAGCGATTCGCCGCCCTCGGCTACGTCGGCGCCGGTCGCTTCCGGGTCCCCGAGATCGCCGGAATGGAGGTCGTCTTCGGGACGCATCCCGATGGCACCGCCGCCGCCGTCTACGACCACGCGACCGTACCGACCTTCTTCGACGTCGTGCGCATGGCGACCGACGAGACGTCGGCCTACGTCACGACGACGCCTTTCCACGACCCGGCCCAGACGCCGCCCGGCGTCCTCGCCGTCGCGGACGATTCCCTGTCGCCCGAAGAAGCCGTCGATCTCCTGCGCGGCCTGCGCCCGACCGGAACGCTGCTGCGCGCGACGGCCCAGAACGTCTGCGCCCTCGCCGCCGCTTCCTACGAGCGCCAGATCGCCCACATCCTCCTGATGCAGTCGCCGACCGAAGATCAGATGCGAGCGGTCGGCGAGCGGGTCGCCGCGGTGACCGGGAGCGAGGCGCCGGTGCTCGACGACGAAGGGCTCCGCTTCGCCGCCGAGATCCAGCGCCACCTGCGCGAGCGCGCGCTCGTCGAGCTGATCGTGCAGAGCTTCCTGCGGACGAATCCGATCCGCGCCGAGGAGTGGGAGCGGATGCGGGACCACGTCGTCGTGATCCACGACCGGATGAGCCCGGAGGAACGCGAGGAGCTCCTGCCGGACCCCGAGGCCGCGAAGGTCCTGGGACGCGTCGAACGGCCGATCCCGGCGAAGATCTACCTGGTTTCGCCCTGAGAGCGGAAAGCGAGCCCGACCGGGTTCGCTAGAGCCCGGCGCTCCCCGGCGCCAGCACCGCCCGTGCCATCTCGGGCCGGGCGCCGACCAGGGCCTTCACGCCCTGCTCGATCCCGTCGACGGTCAGCGGAAACATCGGGAAGAGCGACGAGATCGTGCGGCAGGTTCCCGACATCGCCCATTGCTGCACGTCGTCGGGGTTGAGCCAGACGCTGCGCTCGAAGTGGCGCTCGAGGCGATCGAGCCAGACGAGCCCCGAGGTCTCGGTCTCGTAACGGGGATTGATGTTGCCCCGCGACGAGGTCAGCTCGGAAGGATGCATCGCCGCGTCGCCGACGATCATGAGCTTCCAGCGCTCGCCGTAGGTCCGCAGCAGATCGGCGGTCGTCATCGACTGCTTGCGCATCAGCTGGGCCGTCTCGAAGACGCGCTCGTAGACGCAGT
>JBIPOQ010000101.1:0-9599 GCA_044379055.1 Myxococcota bacterium | reverse complement strand
GAGGTTCGCGCCTACCTCGAGATGATCTCGCGCAAATACGGCGTCTACGAGAACACGCGCTTCGAGCGCAGCCTCGAGAAGGCGACCTTCGACGAGAAGCGCGACCGCTGGGTCCTCGAGATCGCCGCTCCGGGCGGGACCGAGACCCTCGAAGCGAACGTCGTCGTCAGCGCCGTGGGTACCTTCAACAATCCGAAACATCCGCATTTCGAGGGCCAGGAGGGCTTCCGCGGCCGGATCCTGCATCCGGCCCGCTGGCCCGACGACTTCGATCCGAAAGGCAAGCGCGTCGCGATCGTCGGCAACGGTTCGACGGGCGTGCAGCTGCTCGCGCCGATCGCGGCGAAGGCCCAGCAGGTCCACGTCTTCCAGCGGACGCCGCAGTGGATCAGCCCGCGAGCCGGCTACGGCAAGGCCGTCGAGCCCGAGATCCGCTGGCTGCTCGACCATTTCCCCGGCTACTGGAACTGGTGGCGCTACATGGCGATCGCGGCGCTCTTCCAGACGCACCACTACCTGACGCCCGACGACGCCTGGAAGGCGAAGGGCGGCCGGTTCAATGCCCTGAACGACAAGCTGCGCGACGACCTCACGGCCTACATCGGGGCCCAGACCGGCGGCCGCCAGGACCTGATCGACCGATTGATCCCCGACTACGCGCCCTTCTCCCGGCGACCGGTCGTCGACAACGGCTGGTACCAGGCGCTGACCCGGGACAACGTCGAGCTCGTCACCGACGGCATCGCCCGACTCACGCCGACCGGCATCGAGACGACCGACGGGAAGCACCGCGACGTCGACATCCTCGTCACCGCGACGGGCTTCGACATCATCAAGTATCTCTGGCCGACGAAGTACACGGGCCGGGGCGGCGTCGATCTCCACGCGTTCTGGTCGACCGACGGCCCGCGCGCCCATCTGGGCATGACGGTCCCGCACTTCCCGAACCTCTTCATCCTCTACGGCCCGAACTCCCAGCCGCTCTCGGGCGGGACCGGCCTCCCGATCTGGTACGTGCTCTGGTCGGCCTACGCGGCGCAGTGCATCGTGCGCCTCGTCGAGACGAAGAAGACGCGCGTCGAGGTCAAGGAAGACGTCTACCGCCGCTACAACGAGGCCCTGGACAAGGAATGCCAGAACCTGATCCTGCTCCAGAAGGAAGGCGCGCCCGAGAAGAACTACTACGTCAACGAGTTCGGGCGCGTGCAGGTCAACGCGCCATGGTACGGCCCGGAGTTCCACCGGCTCTGCAGCCGGGTCGACTGGGACGACTTCGAGATCCGGTGAGGCGCGAAGGGCTCCGACGCCCGGCCGATCTCGGGATGCCCTCGTTCAATCGACCTGCGCGAGCTGGGGTCGGATCACGAACGCGGGCTTCGCCTCGAAGTGGAGCGCCATCGAGATCGACGTACAGCGACCCGTCTTCGGATCGGGGTGGCCGTCGGCGACGCGCGGGATCGCGTGGTAGAGACCGGCGCACATGAAGCCCCGGTTGAAGGCGGCATTGCGGCCCTGGGGCGTTCCGCCGATCGTGTGGTCGTTCATCATCGACCAGAAATTCTCGTTGTCCCAATAGCCGCCGAGCAGCCCCTCGATGCGTCCATCCTCGAGAACCTTCGCGCGCACCCGCGCATCCCGGTAGTAGACGGCGTTGTCCTGCGTCTGCTGCTTGATCTTGAGGCGCAGATCGATGGGATCGGTCGTGAGGACACCGTCTTCGATGCGGCCACGGGCGCGCTCGCTCTGATAGGTCGCGTCGGGATGGACCGTGAAGCTCACCTGCTCCATCGGGTCGCCGACCGCGTCGAGCGTGACCGGCGCCGCCGCCGAAAGGAACTGGACCTCGACGGCGTCGTCGTCGACGGGATCGTCCATGCCCGAGATCTCCATCAGGATCGCGTAGCCGCCTTCCTTGATCATCGTATTCGACTGGTGGAGCCGATCCATCAGATCGTTCGGGCGGTAGCCGCGCACGCAGCCCATCAGACGCCAGGCCTGGTTGTCGACGCCCGCCTCGCCGTCCGGACTCGTGAAGTCGTCGTGCGCGCAGGCGTTCGATCCGGCGGCGTCCTTCGACGAGTCGACGCCGTCGAGATCGAGTCCCGCCACCCGCGCGGGGCCATCGAGCGTGAGGTAGCCGGGATCGGGCTGGGAGAGCGGGTCCTGGCAGGCATCGGGCGGCAGCAGCTCATGGTCCCAGCGAATGAAGCGGCCCTCCGTCTCGCGGACACGCTGGCGCTCGGCCATGAACGTCTTCCACTGCTCGGGGAAGTACTCGACCTCGGTGACGTTGAGGCCCTCGGGACATTCGCCGGGATCGTCTTGGGGAATCTCGTCGTACCAGCGGGCCATGACGTACCCCCGCGCCGGCGGCTCGCCGCTCGCGCGGGAAGCGCTCTCCGCCCCTCCGCCGGCTTCGTTGCACGCGACCGCGCCGAAGACGCTCACGACCAGGAGGGCGCTCGCCCGAGCGATCGCTCGCTTCGACCGGATCTTCGGCTGCTTCGGAATCCTCATTCGTGCCTTCCTCGTGTCGACGAGACGGGAAACCGGCTCCCCGCCCCTGGCGCCTGAACTCGTCCGCCTCGCCTTCGCTGCCCTCGCCCGCGAGGCTCAGACCAGGATCTCCGAGATCGGACGGGACGTCTCGTTCGCCTTGAAGCCCCATTTCGCGACGTTGAGCCCCATCACCTGCTGCAACGTGAGGCCGACGCGAGCCGTGGTCTCTCCGGCACCGCGCACGTGGATGCCGTTGCGGATCCGGCCTCCGCCGGTGCCCGCTAGCATGATAGGGAGGCCCGTCACGCTATGGCTGTTGGCATCCGAAGTCTCGGAGTGGCAGAGCACGACGGTGTGGTCGAGCAGGGTTCCGTCCCCTTCCCGCACCGACGCGAGGATTTCGACGAACTTCGCCCAGGCTTCCATGCTCCGCATCACGAACTGCGTCGCCTTCGGCTGATATCCGAGCTTCGGATCCTTCGCCTCTTCGTGGGTCAGCGTATGGTGGGTATCGCTGCTTCCGGCGGTGTGGAGGCCCGATGCCCCGGCGGAGAAGACGACGTTGAACACGCGCGTCTGATCGCAGGCGAGCGCGAGCGCGAGCACTCGCGCCATCGCCTCGTGGTTGCGAACGACGTTCTCGATGTCCTGCGAGACCGCCCCGGCGTCGGGCTTGGGCGGCGCCTGGCAGGCTTCGAGAGGCGGCGGAGCCGCGAGCTGCAGCTCGAGCTGACGCTCGAGCTGCCGCAGCGCCGTGAAGTACTCGTCGAGTCGCGCCCGGTCGGCCTGACCGAGCTGCTTCTCGACGCGCGCTCGATCTTCGGCGACCAGCGAGAGAACGCTCTTGCGCAGGATCGCCCGCGGATCGGGCTCGAAGACGCCGGCGTTGGGATCCGTGAATCCCGGACCGAACACGCGCATGTAGAGGTCGACCGGCGTCGGCTCGGCGGGCTGGATCGCGTTCTCGTTGCGCCGGCTGAAGCTGTCCTTGGCGATTCCGTGCGCCGCCATCTCGAGCGAGCGAAACCGCGTGGACCCGCCGATGGCGTCGGAAATCAGGATGTCGAGGGTCGGCCCGTCGTTTTCGGTCGTCGTCGCCGGCGCCCCTCCCGTCAGCGTGCCGAGGACGCCGGTCCGATGGACGTGGTTCGTCTCTCCGGCGAGGATCACGCCGAAGCCGCTCAGCACGCTGACGTGTTGGCGGACCCGCTCGATCGGCATCAGCTCGGGCGTGAGCGCGAAGCCGGCTCCCTCTTCCGTAGGATTCCAGCGGTGGGGATTCATGCCGCAGCCGTAGAACCAGGTCCCGAAACGCCGGGGCAGCGGCGCGCCGGTCGCGGCGACGGCATCGCCGTTCGCGTTCAGGAAGATCTCGAGATACGGCAGCCCGACCGCGAGACCGGCGCCCGCGAGGCTCCCTCGGAGCGTCCGCTCGAGGAGCCTCCGACGTGTGATGCGTCGGCTCATGATCCGCCCTCCTCCGTCCTGCCCGTCGCCATCGAGAGCGCCCCGGCGAGCGCCTTCGCGGGCTCCGGGGGGCGGCTCGCCGTCCGGAATCCATCGGAGAGCGCGATCTCCCGCATCAGCCCGGCGATCCGGTAGCCCTCCTGCTCGAAGCGGCGAACGAGATGGCGCAGCAAGGGCCGCTCTTCCAGCCCGGGAACGCGCCCCACCGCATAACGATAGGCGGTCTCGACGAGACACTCTCCGACGAGCGGATTCTCGGCCAGCGCACGTCCGAGCTCCACCGCGTCGCCGAAAGGCTCGCCGTCGAGGTTTCCGCTCGCATCGATCGTCGCTCCCCCCTCGGCCGTTCGATAGCGCCCGATTCCGTCGTAATTCTCGAGGCCCAGCCCGATCGGGTCGGTCAGGACGTGACAGTTGCGGCAGCTGGCGCCCGAGGAATGAATCTCCAGACGGTCCCGAGCCGTCTTGTACTGCGGATTGTCGTCGGCATTGAAGAGTCCGAAGTCGACGTTCGCCGGGGCCGGCGGAACGCTCTGGCAGAGGAGCGCCTCGCGCATGAACATGCCGCGAAGCGTCGGCGAGCTGCGTCCCGGATGGGCGTTCAACATGTTGAAGCTCGCATGACCGAGGATGCCCGCCCGCCGGTCTCCGGGCGCGAACTCCGCGGCCTCCCAGCCGGACTCGGCCTGCACCGGCAGGGCGTAGACGGGGCCGAGCGTCCGAGTCATGAAGGTTCGACGCGTCGTGAAGAGCTCTCGATAGTCGCCCTGGCGCGCGACGAGGTGGTCGACGACGACCCGAAGCGTCTGCTCGCGGGCGTCGGCAGCGACCTTCGCGCTGTACATCGGGTATCGGATCGGATCCTTTCCGAGGTCCGCGAAGTCCCCGAAGTGGAAGAGATCTTCGAAGAACGCACGAACCCCCTCCTCGAAGCGCGGCGAGGCCAGCATCCGATCGACTTCCCGCGCGTACCGTTCGGGGTCGGACAAGCTTCCGGCGGCGAGGGCGGCGAGCAGCTCGTCGTCGGGTCCGGTGTTCCAGAGCAGGAAGGAGAGCCGGGAAGCGAGCGTCGCATCCGACAGCGACGACTTTCCGTCGGCCCCTGCGACCTCCTCGACCGACTCGATCCGGAAGAGGAACTCCGGCGCGACGAGCAGGCTCGCCACGATCAGCTCGAGGCCCGCGTAGAAGTCCCCGACCCGATCCGCAGCCTCGCCCGCAGCGACGACGCGCGGCGCGATCTCCGCGTCTTCCAGGGGGCGCCGCAGGATCCGGGGCCCGAGTTTGCGCAGGACGGCTTCGCTACACGCCGCGTCGGCGACCGAGGGATCGGGCGGCGCGCACGGAATCAGCCGCGCGCGATTCGGTTCGGTCACGACCTGCCGCGCGATCTCGCGGGCCATGCCCTCGTACTGCTCGAAGCCGCTCGGCGTGATGGTGACGAACGCGCTCGCCACGGCGACGAGTCCATCCCGACGTCCATCCGGCTCGAAGCGGCCGGCGATCTCGATCTCGGGCCCGAAGACGTCGGCGATCGCGCGTCGGTACTGGGCCTCCGTCAGGCGGCGCATCGCCACCGGCCCCCCGACCACGGACGGAGCCGCTCCGCCCTCGCAGCCCATGGCCAGGCATCCCAGGACCAGGGGAAGGATCATTCCGCGCAGGCGGACTCGCGACGGGGCAGGCTTCGACATCGGAGGGCTCCCTGGGATCGAGAGAGTCTGGACCTCGTGCGACGGTAATCAACGATCGCGGCCCTGGGTATCGTGGACCGGCGGATTCGAGGTCCGGAATTCGTCGTGGCGGACCTTCCCACCGGACTCGGCGATGACCGAGCCAGCGACGAGACTCGCCGTCGTCGTGACGAGGACGGCGATCGCGGCCCGGCGGCGCCAGGCAGGGCGCCGGGCACCGATCGCGAGGGCGCCCGCCGCCAGCAGCGCGTTCGCCGGCAGCATGCGTCCGAAGCGCTCCGCCAGGAAGACGTGGTGGTCGAGCCAGGCTTGACCGTGACCGTCGAGGCGCTCGAACAGATAGGGATAGGCCGCATCGCCCGACTGCATCACGAGCACGGCCGAACCCGACGTCACGAGACAGAGCACCAGCCCGAAGCCGATCGACGACCAGCGATCCTCGAAGAGGCCCCAGGCCAGCGCGACGGCCGCCAGAGCCAACCCGGTGATCGGCAGGTGGTTCAGCAGGACGTGTCGATAGGCCGGATTGCCCGTCAGCTCGTACCAGATCTCCGTCAACCGGCAGCTCCTCGTGTGGACGATGCGGCGCGAACGCCGACCGTGACCCAGGAGAGCATCGCTCGACGTTCTCCGCCTAGGGCGTCGCGCCTTCGCCGGTCGGCGGGTGTCCCTGCGGAAGCCCCGACGACTGCGCCGCGCCGATCCCGATCAGCTCGACGTCGAAAGCGAGCGCCGCGCCCGGCTTGATCTTGGGCGGCGCGCCCCGCTCGCCGTAGGCGATGCTCGACGGACAGACGAGCCGCGACTTGCCGCCGACCTTCATCTTCTGCACGCCCTCGGTCCAGCACGGGATGACGCCGTTGAGCGGGAACTCGACGGGCTCCCCTCGATCGACGGAGCTGTCGAAAACCGTCCCGTCGCGGAGCGTGCCGTGGTAGTGCACCTTCACGACGTCGCTCGCCTTCGGCGATTCGCCGGTGCCTGCGGTGACTTCCCGATAGACGAGTCCCGATGCCAGCTTCTCGGCGCCCTGCTCGGCGGCAGCCGTGGCCAGGAAGGCTTCCGAGGCCTTCGTCTCCTCCTCCGCCGCCGCGGCGACGCGCGCCATCCCGAACTCCTGGATCTTCGGCATCTGGGCCTCGACGTCGACCTGCGACGGGCGGCCGAGCGCACCGTCCGTCAGGCCGCGGGCAAGGACCTCGAGCTCGGACTCGTCGAGGGAGAACGGCGCGAGCTCCCGGGAGAGCGCCTGGCCGATGGCGTAGACGGTCTTCTGATCTTCGGTCGTGAGCTCACCGGCCGCGCCCTTCGCGCCCGCGTCCGTCTCCTTCTGACAGGCGAGCAGGGCCAGGAGGGCGGCAGTCATGGATGCCAGGCGCAGGAGGCGGGTCATCGTCGAGATCCTTCCATGCAGGGTCGCCCCCCCCGGCATGCGACGCAGCGCGAGCGGGGCCGACCGTTCTTGTTGTGTCGAATGCGAGCCCGCATCGGGCCGGGAACGGCTGGCGGACGGCCAGGCGGGTCCAATCGATCCTTGTCGGTGGAGCAGACGAGCGGCGTATTCTTTCGATTCCGGAATGCTCGCGCAACCCGGGGGCGATCCGAGCCCCTGAGCCGGACCCCGCCGGCCCCACGCGGCGAGTCCGGGCCGACCGCCGCCGGGCCTCCCCGACGCCCCCGGTCCGCTCAGAAGAGCTCGTCCCGGCACGCGCGCGGGTCGGACGCCAGGAATAGGGAGCACCGTCACGATCGGCTCGACCCCTTCGGACCGGCCGGACGGGGGCGAGCTCGTCCCCGGGCAGCGGCTGGCGACCTCAGCCGATCGGCTCGCGCCACGGCCCCGCGATGTGGCCTCCGTCGATCACGAACTGCGCACCCGTGACGTAGCTCGCTTCGTCGCTCGCCAGGAAGAGCGCGAGGGCGGCGACCTCCTCCGGACGCCCCATCCGCGGAATCGCCTGCTTCGCGAGCAGTCGATCGAGCCGCTCGCGCACCGCGACGGGCGCCTCCCGAACCATCGGACTGTCGATCACGCCCGGATGGATCGAGTTGACGCGGATCCCGATCGGTCCCAGCTCGAGGGCCGCCGAGCGCGTCATCCCGGTCACGGCGAACTTGCTCGCCGAATAGCTCGTCATGTTCGCGACGCCGACGAGGCCGTCGATCGAAGCGATGTTCACGATCGAGCCGCCGCCGGATGCCGACATCGCCGACTTGACGGCGCGCATCCCGAGGAAGACGCCGTGGAGGTTGACGTCGATGACGCGGCGATGCTCCTCGAGGGAGATCGCATCGAGCGGCGCGACGACGCCGATCCCGGCATTGTTGATCAGGATGTCGAGCCGGCCGAAGCGGGCCAGGCAAGCGGCGACGGCCGAGTCCCAGGCGGCGGGATCGGTGACGTCGAGCGGCTGATAGTCGGCACGATCGCCGAGGGATGCGGCGAGCGACCGCCCCTCGTCGTCGAGTACGTCGCTGACCACGACCCGCGCGCCTTCGGCGACGAAACGCCGGGCTTCCGCTTCTCCCTGGCCGCGGGCCGCCCCGGTGACGAGCGCGACCTTGCCCTCCAATCGACCCGCCATGGGAACCTCGCTCGTGCCAGCGCCCTCACGACGCATCGACAGGAGGTACCGAGCCGATCCGCGGAGCGCCAGCGTCCGTCCATCGGCCTGGCCACACCTCGCGATCGAACTAGACTCGACCACGCGGAGGTCGAGAGATGACGGAACGAGAGGCCGCTTCGCGTCTGGCCGACGGCGAGATCTGGGATGCATTCTGCGATCGATTGAAGCGAACGGGCCACGCCGTCCTCGACGCCGCGCCCCCCGATCCGCTCGACCGCGCCGAGGGCCTCCGTTACGTGGCACGGCTGGCGCGCGGATTCCTGCGCGACATCGTCGCCGATGCGCAGCCGACACGACTGCCCTTCGTTCAGGGCGACTTCCTGAAGATCGGACTCGACAATCCGGACTACGCCTACTTCGGCGCGAAGCTCGAGGCCGGGAAGCGTTACGTCCTGCGCGGCGAGATGCGGGACGCAGCTCGGATCGGCTTCGGGATCTACTCCGGCGGACTCGGGACGCCGACGGGCCTCGTCTGCGATGGCTATCTCGACAGCGAGAACGTCCCGCTCGACGCGCAGGGACGCTTCGAATTCCGGATCGGCCCCGACGAGGAACCGGGCAAGGGGCTTCGGACCGGCCCGGGAACCAACAATTTCAACTCGCGCATCACCCTGCTCCACCGCGCGACGGATCGCCTGCCCGAGCTCGAGCTCACCGGCCTCGATTCGACCGCCAAGCCGCCGCCCCTCGACCCCGAGAGCTTCTCGCGCGGCCTCGATCGCGTCGGGGCCGTGCTCGAAGGGACCGTCACCCAGTTCCTCGGCTGGACGAAGGCCTTCGAGGATCATCGATTCGAGATTCGCGAGATCGATCCCCGACTCTCGGCTTCGGCGCAGGGCGATCCGCGGACGCGTTATTTCTACAGCTACTGGGAGCTCGGCGAGGACGAGGCCTTCGTCGTCGATCTCGAGCCCCCGAAATGCGACTACTGGAACCTCCAGATCGGGAGCCACTGGCTCGAGTCGTTCGATTTCATGCAGTTCCATACCCACGTGAACGCCGCGACCGCGGTCGCCGACGGGGCGGGCCGTGTCCGCGTCGTGATCGCGCGCCGCGACCCGGGCGTGCCGAACTGGCTCGACACGGCCGGCCATGCCCGAGGCGGTCTCGCGCTGCGCTGGGTCGGTGCCGAATCGATTCCCCATACGACGGGACGCGTCGTACCACTGCGAGACCTGAAGACGACCGGGCTCGCGGCGCGATAGCGACCTCGGCCTGCCATCAGAATGGATCGGGGGATCCGGGCGAGGCGTATCCGGCCGTGAATCCACCGTCGGCGACGAACTCGGAGCCCGTACAGTAGGAGCTGTCG
>JBIPOQ010000601.1:0-2618 GCA_044379055.1 Myxococcota bacterium | reverse complement strand
GCTCGGCCATCAACAGGCGCGCGCCCAGATCGCGCAGCGTCGTGCGGAGCTCGACCGGGCCCTCGGTCGGATCCCGGGACTGGAGTGGTGAGGCCCATGCCGAGAGGAGACACGATGCAGAAGCCGTCTCGCACTGAGGGCGTCCTTGCGCTCGCCCTCTTCGTCTTGGTCTTCGCCTTCGCCTGCGGCGATCCGCACGGCGGCTCGACCGAGCTCCGCTTCGAGGATGCCGTCCTCGTCGCGTCGATCGATCCGGCGACCCCGCGCGTCGGGACGAACGCGCTCCAGCTCGAGCTGCGCCGCGCCGACGGCACTCCGATCGAAGCCGCCGCGATCGAGGCCTCCGTCCGCATGCCGGCGATGGGCGCGATGTCGGCGATGGGTGGCCCGGTCGTCCTGAGCCCGATCGGTCCAGGGCGCCATCGGGGCGAATTCGAGCTCGCGATGGGCGGCGCCTGGCAGGTCGCGCTCGAGGTCCGGATCGCCGACCGCGCGCCGCTGCGCGCCGAGGGCTCGCTGACCGTGGGCACCGCCGGCCTGCGCCTCACCGCCCTCGCCGCCCGCCCGCCGACATCGCCCGTCGCACGAACGGGCGAACCCGGCGAGCACGGCGCGCACAGCGACGACGCCGAGCACGTCGGCGAGATCGTCCTCTCCCCCGACCGCCTGCAGCGGATCGGCGTCTCGACGACGAAGGTCGAGCGCCGATCGCTCGCAACCCGCGTGCACGCTTCCGGCCGCGTCGTCGCCCCCGAGTCGGGGCTCGTCGACGTCGCCCTGAAGATCGGCGGCTTCGCGAGCGCGCTCCGCGCCGATGCGGTCGGCGTGCGGGTCGAGCGCGGTGCGCCGCTCTTCGATCTCTACAGCCCAGAGCTCTTGATTGCCCAGCAGGAATACCTCGAAGCCCTCCGGAGCCAGGAGAAGGCCCACGACACCTCCGCCCCCGACCGCGCCGATCCTCTCGTCGAAGCCTCGCGCGCGCGGCTGCGCCGCTGGGACGTCGACCCGCGCGAGATCGAACGTCTGACCCGTACGCGCGTCGTGCGCGAGCGCGTACCCATCCCGTCTCCGACGAGCGGCTTCGTCGTCGAGAAGAATCTCGTCGAGGGCGCGGCCGTCGAGGCCGGCGAGCGGCTCTACCGGATCGCGTCGCTCGACACCGTCTGGATCGAAGCCGAGGTCTACGAGTCCGAGCTCGCGGGCATCGCGGTCGGCGCTCGCGCGACCGTCACGCTGCCTGCCCTTCCGGGCCGGAGCCTCGAGGCGCACGTCGCCTATCTCCAGCCCGCACTCGACGCGGCGACGCGCACGATCCGCGTGCGCCTCGAGCTCGCCAACCCCGAGCTCGCCCTGCGGCCCAACATGAACGCGGAGGTCGAGCTCGAGGGCACCGGCCGCGAAGCCCTCGTCGTCCCGCAATCGGCCCTGCTCTCCGCAGGGCGCCGGGATTTCGTCTTCCGGGCCCTCGGCGAGGGCCGCTTCCGGCCCGAGCCGGTCGAGGTCGGACGCCGGGTCGGCGAGGAGGTCGAGATCCTGTCGGGCCTCGCCGAAGGCGATGCGATCGTCCGCTCGGGCACCTTCCTCGTCGCCGCCGAGAGCCGCCTCCGCGCCGCGCTGGAGACCTGGTGATGGCGGGCGGGGAAATCCGAGGCGATGCCGGCGCGCTCGGCGCCGGGCGGGGCGACGGGCCGATCGCGCGCCTGATCGCCTTCTGCGCGCGGGAGCCGCTGGTGACCTGTGTCGCAGTGCTCGCCGCCTTCGCGTTCGGGATCGCCTCGCTTCGCGCGACGCCGCTCGATGCGATCCCGGATCTGTCCGACGTCCAGGTCATCGTGTCGAGCGAGTGGCCCGGGCAGAGCCCGGACCAGATCGAGGATCAGCTGACCTATCCGATCTCGACGCGCCTGCTCTCGACACCCGGGGTGCGCACGGTGCGCGGGCTCTCGCTCTTCGGCCTCTCGCTCGTCTACGTGATCTTCGAGGACGGGACCGAGCTCGACTGGGCGCGCAGCCGGGTCCTCGAGCGCCTCGGCGGCCTCTCGGCGGCGCTGCCCGACGGCGTCGAGGCGGTGCTCGGTCCCGACGCGACGGGGGTCGGCTGGGTCTTCGAGTACGCCCTCGTCGACCGCACGGGCGGCCTCGATCTCGCCGAGCTGCGCACGCTCCAGGACTGGACCGTGCGCCAGGCCCTCGCGAGCGTGCCCGGCGTCGCCGAGGTCGCTTCGATCGGCGGCTTCGTGCGGCAGTACCAGATCGAGATCGATCCGAATCGGCTCGTCGCCTTCGGCCTCGCCCTCGACGACGTGATCGAGGCCGTCGAAGCGTCGAACGCGAACGGCAGCGCCGGCACCCTCGAGCTCGGCGATCACGAGTTCACGCTCCGCACCCGCGGCCGCGTGCAGACCCTCGAAGACCTCCGGCGCATCCCGCTCCGGGCGAGCGCCTCCGGCATCCCCGTGCGCCTCGAAGACGTGGCGAACGTGCAGCTCGGTCCCGAGATGCGCCGCGGCCTCGCCGAGCTCGACGGCGAAGGCGAGGTCGTCGGCGGCATCGTCGTGATGCGCCAGGGCGAGAACGCGCTCCGCGTGATCGAGGGCGTGAAGGCGCGACTCGCCGAG
>JBIPOQ010000600.1:0-2621 GCA_044379055.1 Myxococcota bacterium | reverse complement strand
CCATCTGGTCGAAGGCCTGGCGCAGATTGTCGTAGAAGCCGGACCAGAAGAGCTCGAAGAGCTCGTCGTAGGCGGCGATGTCGTCGCCGCGCTTGACCATCGCCGTCCGCAGCGCGTCCCGGAAGATCTCGCGATCGTCGAGCGAGAGCTCGTCGAGGGCGTTGAACGCGTCGATCCCTTCCGCGACGGAGACGCGGATGCCGCTCTTGCGCAGCAGGTTCGTGAACGCGATGACCTTCTTCTGCATGGTCAGTGCAGGATTCCCTTCTTCGCCGCGGCGGCGGGCTCGGGCGCGACCTGCGGCTTCTCGGCCGCCTGCTCCGCGGTCTTCTTCTTGATCAGCTTCGCGAGCTCGTTCTGCGCCTTCTCGACGTCGCCTTCGTACTTGAGGATGACGTTGAGCGTATCCGAGACGATCTGGTCCTCGAGCTCGTCGGCGTTCAGCGCGAGCAGCGCCCGGGCCCAGTCGAGGGTCTCGGAGATCGACGGCGTCTTCTTCAGGTCGAGGGCGCGGATGCGGTTCATCAGGCCGACGACCTCTTCCGCGAGGCGCTTGTCGATGTTCGGCACCTTGCGATCCAGGATGCGGACCTCGAGCTCCTCCGAGGGATAGTCGATCCAGAGATGAAGACAGCGGCGCTTCAACGCGTCGCTCATCTCCCGCGCGTCATTCGAGGTCAGGAAGACCAGCGGCATCGACTTCGCGACGATCGTCCCGATCTCGGGGATCGTGACCTGGAAATCCGACAGGATCTCGAGCAGGAACGCCTCGAACTCCGGATCCGACTTGTCGACCTCGTCGACGAGCAGCAGGGTCGGCTTCTCCGACGTGATCGCCTGCATGAGCGGGCGCGGCACGATGAAGCGGCTCGAGAAGAAGACCGAGTCCTGCGCGCCCACGCGCTCCGCCGCCTCGGCGAGGGTCTGGGTCCCGGCCAGCGTCTCCGCGACCTTGTCCTTCAGGATCTGGGTGTAGAGAAGCTGCTTCGAGTACTCCCACTCGTAGAGCGCCTTCGCCTCGTCGAGCCCCTCGTAGCACTGCAGCCGGATCATGTTCCGCCCGAGCGCCTTCGAAACGACCTTCGCGAGCTCGGTCTTGCCGACGCCCGCCGGTCCCTCGATGAGGACGGGCTTGCCCAGCTGCTGGGCCAGGAAGACGACCGTCGCGATCTTCTTGTCGCAGATGTAGTCCTGGTCGCCCAGCTGCTCGATCACGTCTTGCACGGACTTGAACATGGATCCCTCTCGTTCGGATGGCTTCGAAGCCGGGCCGGGGACGTCGATCGGGCCTTCCGTCGCGCGGAAAGCCGCTCAGGACAGCACTCAGGACATCAAGTGCAGGACGTGGCCCAGCTTTTCCTTCTTGGTCCGCAGGTAGTTCAGGTTGTTCGCGTTCGGCTGGATCTCGAGCGGGACGCGCTCCACGATCTCGACGCCGTAGCCGCTGATCCCTGCGCGCTTGCCCGGATTGTTGGTCAGGATCCGGATCTGGGACACGCCGAGATCCGCGAGGATCTGGGCCCCGACGCCGTAGTCGCGCAGATCCGCCCCGAAGCCGAGGCGGTTGTTCGCCTCCACCGTGTCGAGACCTTCCTTGTCCTGCAGCTCGTAGGCCTTGATCTTGTTCTTGAGCCCGATCCCGCGGCCTTCCTGGCGCATGTAGAGGACGATGCCCGAGCCCTCCTCCGCGATCATGCGCATGGCGGCCTCGAGCTGCTCTCCGCAGTCGCAGCGCATCGAGCCGAAGGCGTCGCCCGTCAGGCACTCGCTGTGGACCCGGATCAGGATCGGGTCTTCGGGGTCGATCTCGCCGAACACGAGCGCCATGTGGTCGACGTGGTCGATGTCGTTCTCGAAGACGATGGCCTGGAACTCGCCGAAGCGGGTCGGGAGCTTGGCGGTCGCGGCGCGGTGGACCAGGCGCTCGTTGCGCAGGCGGTAGGACACGAGGTCCTTGATCGTCACGATCTTGAGGTCGTGCTCGCGGGCGAACACGATCAGGTCCGGCAGCCGGGCCATGGTGCCGTCGTCGTTCATGATCTCGCAGATGACACCGGCGGGGCGACAGCCCGCGAGCCGGGCCAGATCGACCGAGCCCTCGGTCTGCCCGACGCGGCGCAGCACGCCGCCCTTGCGGGCGCGGAGCGGAAAGATGTGGCCGGGGCGGACGATGTCGGTCGGCTTCGCGTCCTCGGCGCAGGCGACGAGGATCGTGCGCGCGCGATCGGCGGCGGAGATGCCGGTCGTGACGCCCTCACGGGCCTCGATCGAGACCGTGAAGGCCGTGCCGAAGGGCGTCGAGTTCTCGAAGTCGGGAACCATCATGCCGAGATGCAGCTTGTCGAGCTGCTCTTCCTCGAGCGGCAGGCAGATCAGGCCGCGCCCGTACTTGGCCATGAAGTTGATCGCCTCGGGCGTGACCTTGTCCGCGGCCATGCAGAGGTCGCCCTCGTTCTCGCGATCCTCGTCGTCGACGAGGATGACCATCTTGCCGGCGGCGATGTCGGCGATCGCTTCCGAGATGGTCGAGAGGCCGGGGGCCGGGATCGACTCGTGGATCGGCCGCGGCGGGCGGGACTTCGAGGAGGGACTGGAGTTGGGCATGCGCGGGAATCGACCTT
>JBIPOQ010000100.1:0-9631 GCA_044379055.1 Myxococcota bacterium | reverse complement strand
GGATACGCGGTGGCCGCCCATGCAGGCCCACCACTTCGCGACGGCCGCCGACTTCGAGGCATCGTCGCCGTTGTCGATCCGCCAGGCCGCCTGCCACATCGTCGAGCGCATCGCCTCGACGTCGATGTACGCGTCGGCGGCTCGCAGCGAGACCCCCTGGAAGGAGCCGATCTCACGGCCGAACTGCTTGCGCGTGCTCGTGTACTCCGCCGTCTGGCGCAGGCCTTCCGCCGCGGCGCCGACGCCGATGGCGGCGAGCGCCGTCGAAGCGCGAGGCGTGAGCCAGTCGAACACCTCTTCTCCGCGGCCGGGCAGGGCGACGACGTCGTCGCCCATGACCTCGACGCGATCGAGGGTCACGATGAACTGCCGCTCGTGGGCGCTCGTCTTCTGCTCGGCGAGGGAGACGCCCTTCGCGTTCGGCGAGACCAGGAAGAGGCCGAGGCCCGCGTCGCCCGACGCGCTGACGAGGATCTTCGTCGCACCGCTGGCGTAGGGCACGCAGAGCTTCTGGCCGGTCAGCTCGAAGCCGCCGTTCGCCGCGATCGCGCGCGTCCGTGCCTTGCGCGCGAGCGGCGGGTCGCCGATCTCCGAGAAGGCAGCTGTCAGCACGGCCTCGCCCGCGACGACCTTCGGGATCAGCCCCTTGCGCAGCCCATCGCTCCCGAACTTCTCGATCGTGAGCAGCGTCAGCACGACCGACTCGAAGAGCGGCACCGGCGCGAGAGTTCGTCCCGCCTCCTCGAGCAGCAGGCAGAGGGCCACGAAGCTGAAGCCCTGGCCGCCGTACTCCTCGGCGACCGGCAGACCGATCAGGTTCGACTCGGCGAGCTGCTTCCAGAGCTCGCGATCGAAGCCGGGGCCCGCGCCGTCCTTCTCGACCTGGCGCAGGCGGTCGAAGCTCGTGCCGGCGCGCAGGATCTGGGCGGCGAGGTCCTTCGTGATCTCTTCTTCTTCGCTGAACTTGAAGTTCATGGTTATTTCCCCGTCTCGCTCGGTGGCTTGAATTTCAGGATGCGGAATCGCATGGTCCCGACGACCTCGCCCTTCTGGTCGCGGAACGTGTAGAGCTGGGTCACGAAGCGGCCGATGCCGAGGCCCGTCTTCTTCTCGGGCGACACGGATTCGACCTCGACCGTATGCGTCAGCTGGTCTCCGGGCTCGAGGTACCGGACGTACTCCTGCTCGCAGTTCGTGGCGACGACCGACGTATAACCGGCCTCGTCGAGGATCTGCAGCACGGACTTCCTGTCCCCCGCCGCCCGTTTCGCCGCGATCTCTTCCGGCGTGTCCGGCCGCAGGCCGCGCATCGTCCAGGCCTGCAGCATCGCAGGCGGCGCGACGATGCCGCCGAAGGTCGACTTCGCGGCGAAGTCGCGGTCGAGGTAGCTCGGGTTGCGGTCGCCGATGGCGTCGCACCAGTGGTGGATCATCGGTTCGTTGACGGGATACGGACACGAGCCCGGCGCGCCGTCGCTCGTGCCGGCGAAGGTCGCGAGGATCGTGTCGAGACCGGCGTCGCCGACCCCGAAAGAGCTCTCTTCTCCCATTTCGCCCCCCGCCTAGCGCGGCACGCGCGGCATGCGGAGGCCGGCCATCGAGACGATCTCGCGCTGGATCTCGTTCACGCCGCCGCCGAACGTGTTGATCGTCCCCATGCGCGCCTCGACCTCGATCTCGCCGTCGACCTGCGCTCCGGGCGATCCGCCCTCGACGAGCGATGCGGGCCCGACGATCTCCTGCAGGAGCCGGTAGACCTCGAGCACGACCTCGGTGCCGTAGACCTTGACCGCGGAGGCGTCGGCCGGATTGACGAAGCCCGTCTCGAGGGCCGCCGCCATGCGCCAGTTCAGGAGCTTCATCGCCTCGATGCGGGCGAAGACCTCGGCCAGGTTGTGCTGGACCCAGGGCAGGTCGAGCATCTTCCGGCCGTCGGCCGTCTCGGTCGAGCGCGCCCAGTCGATGACCTTCTCGGTCCGCGAATAACACGCGGAGCCGAAGGCGGCGAGGCCGACGCGCTCGTGGTTCAGCTGGGTCGTGATGAGCTTCCAGCCGCCGTTGACGCCGCCGACGACGTTCTTCTCGGGGACACGCACGTTCTCGTAGTAGCTCATCGCCGTCGCGCCGCCGCCGAGGGTATGGATCGGCGAGGCGCTGAAGCCCTTCGAGCTCGCGGGCACGATGAACATCGTGATGCCCTTGTGCTTCGGGGCGTTCGGGTCGGTGCGGGCGGCGAGCCAGATGTAGTCGGTGTCGGTCGCACCGCTCGTGAACATCTTGGTCCCGTTGATGACCCACTCGCTTCCTTCCTTGACCGCGGAGGTCGAGAGGCTCGCGAGATCGGTGCCGGCGTTCGGCTCGCTGTAGCCGATCGAGAAATGACACTCGCCGGCGAGGATGCGGGGGAGGAACTCGCGCTTCTGCTCCTCGGTGCCGAAGTCCATGAGCGCGGGGCCGACGGTCGAGACGGTGACGAACGGGAACGGCGCGTTCGCGCGGCGCTGCTCCTCGAGGAAGATCATCTGCTCGACCATCGTCATGCCGCCGCCGCCGTACTCCTTGGGCCAGCCGACGCCGAGCCAGCCGTCCTTGCCGATCTGGCGGATGAGCTCGCGGTAGAGCTTGCCGCCCTCCATGCCGCGGACGCTGCGACGTCGCTCCGGTGTCATCAGCGCGTCGAAGTAGTTGCGCAGCGTGGTGCGCAGGGTCTTCTGGTCGGGCGTGAGGTCGATGTGCATGGGCTGCCTCATGGCGGTTCGCCGACGCGGACGGGCGTCGGGCGAAGCGGAAGGGATTCGGTCGGCCTGGACGGCCGCAGGATGGGCCGAACGATGGACACTATAACGGCGGCGGAGAGGTGGTGAAACGCGTTCTAGCCGAGCCTGCGATTGACCCGCGGGGGTAGCTTCTATTTATAGATACCCGCTGCAGGCGCATCTCGACGACCTGCGTACCAGGCGTCGTCAGGCCATCAAGGCCGCCGCGTGTGCCATTCCTGGCCCGATAAGTCTGGCCGACGCCCGGTGCGCCGTGGCGACGACCTCCGTGTGTGACGAATTCGGGGATCGGAGCATTTCCGAGGGGCAAGGGAGTTGCCCATCTGAACCATTTTTTGGGATTCACGCCACACGGGAATCCCGCGCGCGAGGCGGCGGGTATCCTCGGCTCACCCGATACGGAGAAGACCTGACTTGGACGACGACTTGAAACGGATTGCGGGACGAGTCCGGACCTGGCGCAACGAGGCCCGGCTCACGCTGCAGCAGCTCGGCGATCGCTCCGGAGTCTCCGCGAGCACCATCCACAAGATCGAGAATCTCCAGACCGTTCCGACGATCGCGGTCCTTTTGAAGGTCGCCCACGGCCTGGGCCGTCGGCCGAGCGAGCTCCTGGCCGAGGTCGAGGCGGGCGAGCAGGTCTGCGTGCTCCGCCGTGACGATCGCCCGCGGGCACAATTCGGCGACGGGGGCGAGCTCGAACACCTGATCGGCATGATTCCCCGCAGCCAGCTCGAGGTCTGGCGACTCCGGCTCGAGCCCGGAATCGGCGTCGGGATGCCCGGTACCGAAGCCTGGCAGTTCCACGGCGAGGTCGCGCTGATCGTCGAAGAGGGTTGCATCGAGGCGATGATCGGCCCCGAGACCTTCGAGATCGCGCGCGGCGACTCGCTGCATTTCGACCCGAGCCTGCCGCACCGCTGGTTCGCCGCAGGCGGCAAGCCCGCGATGGTGCTCGTGTCCGCGATCCTGCCCGATCGGCTCCACGCTGCGCTCGCCGCCCGCATCGCGACGGCGGCCGAGCGTGGATCCGATTCCGCTTGTCTGAACGCCGGGATCTAGGCGCCGGGGGCGAGCGCGGCGGCGCGGGTGGGTGTTCGTCCGGATGGCTTCTGCCTATCGTCTCCCCGGGTCCAGGGACCCGGAGGCGACCATGGCTCGCGACGAGTTCGTCGACCTGACCCATTCGAATCCCGGTCGGGGGGCGGAGCGCCGATGAAGACCCTTTTGCGCGGCGGGCTCGTCGTCGACGGAACGGGCGCCCCCGGCTTCGAGGGAGACGTCCTTCTCGACGGCGAGCGCATCGCCGCCGTCGGCGTCGGCCTCGAGGGATCGGACGGGCGGGATGCGAGGGTCGTCGATTGCCGGGGCCTCGTCGTCGCGCCGGGCTTCATCGACGTGCACACGCACTACGACGCGCAGGTCTTCTGGGACCCGGACCTGACGCCCTCGTCCTGGCACGGCGTCACGACCGTCGTCATGGGCAACTGCGGCTTCGGCATCGCGCCGACCCGGCCGCAGGATCGCGGCACGATCGCGCGCATCCTCGAGAACGTGGAGGGGATGACGCTCGAGGCCCTCGAAGCGGGCATTCCGTGGGGCTTCGAGTCCTTTCCCGAGTACCTCGCCGCCGTCGCGCGTCTGCCCCTGCGTCTCAACGTGGCCGCGTATGTCGGCCACACGCCCGTCCGGCAGTACGTGATGGGCGACGCCTCGACCGAGCGTGCGGCGACCGAGGCCGAGGTCGAGGCGATGCGGCGCATCGTCGGCGAGGCGATCGACGCCGGCGCGATCGGATTCTCGACCTCGCACGCCGCGTCCCACGTCGGTGCCTACGGTCGGCCGATTCCGAGTCGGCTCGCCGAGCTCTCCGAGATCTGGACGCTCGCCGGCGAGCTCGGTCGCCGCGGGATCGGCGTCGTCGAAGCGACCTGGGGCCCCGATCTCTTCGTCGACGAGTTCGCCGCCCTCGCGAAGGCGATCGATCGACCGGTGTCCTGGGCCGCGATCATGGCGACCCGCCGCCAGCCCGACTACGCCCCCGACGTCGTCCGGCGGACGAAGGCCGCGGGCGGCCTCGTGCGGCCCCAGATCGCGGGGCGCGCGATCGTGGTCCAGATCATGCTGACCGATCCCGGTCCGTTCGGAAACGTCCCGAGCTTCGTCGAGGTCCTGGCGCTTTCGCATGCCGAGCGTCCGTCGCGCTATCGCGATGCGGCGTGGCGCGCGCGCGCCGAGGCCGAGATCACGCGTTCCTGGGGCGACATCGTCGATCGCGCACGCGTCTCCGAGAGCGAGAAGCACGCCTCGCTCGTCTGGGGAGCGACCCTCGGCGAGCTCGCGAAGGCCCGCGGCACGACCGCCTTCTCGCTCATGATCGATCTCGCCCTCGAGGAGGATCTCGCGACCCGCTTCCACGTCCCGATGACGAACGACAACGAAGCGCAGATCGGCGAGATGCTGAAGGACGACCATCTGCTGCTCGGCCTGTCGGACGCCGGCGCGCACACGAGCCAGCTCTGCGACGCCGACTTCGCGACCTATCTGCTGCAACACTGGTGGCGCGAGACGAAGACGATCTCCCTCGAACGCGCCGTCTGGCGGCTCACCGGTCAGCCTGCCGGGTTCCTCGGGTTGAGGGATCGGGGCTGTCTCGCCGCCGGTGCGATCGCCGACGTCGTCGTCTTCGATCCGCAGACCGTCGGGACGACGGCCCTCGAGCGGATCCACGATCTGCCCGCCGGCGCCGATCGGCTCGTCGCCCGCAGCCGCGGCATCGAGCACGTGTTCGTCGCGGGCGAGGCGATCCGGAGCGGCGGTCGGGATCGGCCCGCGCGCGCCGGCCGCGTGGTTCGCCCGGGTTAGGTGACGGGTACGGTGGCGGAATGGCCGCGGAACGTGCCGATCGCGGCCCGTGGCGAAATGCGCGTCCCAGGAGGTCCCATGTCTTCCCGTGTGATGACGCTCGTCCTCGCGTCGATCCCGCTCTTCACCGTCGCCTCGACCTGTAGCGGTCCGATTCCGATCCAGGTCGACGATCGGGACCGCTTCACGCCGAGCGGTCGGGCTTCGTACGAGATCCTGCCCGGCCATGCGCAGCGGCGAGGCGGGGCGCTGCTCGACGTCGTGACCGGCAGGAGCGAAGCGATGGGCGATGCGGAGGGAGAGACCGCCGACCAGCCGCACAGACGCACGTTTCAGTTCACGCTGTCCGTCGATGGCGAGATGACCGGCTTCGACGCGCGCGACGAGTTGCGGGTCGACGTCGGCGACGAGGTCGAGCTGGGCGCGACCATCGCCGGGCCGGCCCGCGTCCAGGTCGACGCCGACAACTTGCATGGATTCGTCGCAGGTCGCACCGGCTTCCGAGTCGCCGACATGTTCAGCGTCGAAGGAATCCTCGGCCTCGGCATCGACCATACCGAGATCCAGATCCGCAGCGGGGGCGTCGACGAGGGCGCAGGGAACATCCGCCCCGGCTTCCTCTTCGGCGGCCGGATCATGTTCCGACCCATTCCCCTCTTCGATCTCTACGCGCAGTCGACGCTCAACGTCATCAACATGCAGGACGACGGCGCCTACTCCCAGGAACAACAGGTCGGCGTCGACCTGAATCTGACCCGGAACCTCGCGATCTTCGGGGGTTATCGATGGTGGTCGTACGTCGAAGACGACATGAGCTCCGGGTCCGACGCCGATCTCGAGATCGACGGCCCGACAGCGGGGGTGGCCCTGAAGTTCTGAGCGGCGCGCGGAGCGGATGTTCGATCGGCCGGCGGTCGACTCCGGGTGGCGCTGTTCGGCCGGGTTCCCCAGAATCGTCGTCTGGAGAACGGCCCGTGAACGATCGACGTCCCTCCGCAATTGCATCCTCGTCGCGGCTCGGCGCCCTCGTTGCCCTCGTCGTCGGCGGGTTCATGGGCGCGGTCGGCGCGCCGGTGCTTGCCGCCGCTTCCGACGATCCGTCCCGCCGCGCGAGCATCGAGCGCGACTACGACCAGCATCTCGGCGCGCTCTTCGAGCACCTGCACCGCCATCCCGAGCTCTCCTTCCTCGAGAAGGAGACGGCGAAGCGGCTCGCCCGCGAGCTGCGCCGCGCGGGCGCCACGGTCACGGAGCGCGTCGGGGGAACCGGCGTCGTCGGCGTGATGCGCAACGGTGAAGGGCCGCTCGTGCTCGTGCGCGCGGACATGGACGGGCTGCCGATCCGCGAGCAGAGCGGGCTCGCCTACGCATCGACGGCGAAGCAGATCGATCAGGACGGGCGCGAGGTACCCGTCATGCATGCCTGTGGACACGACGTCCACATGACCGCCCTCGTCGGTACGGCGCGGCGGCTCGCCGCGATGCGCGATCGCTGGCAGGGGACGGTGATGTTCGTCGGTCAGCCGGCGGAGGAGCGGATCGGCGGCGCGAAGGCGATGCTCGCCGATGGGCTCTACGAGCGCTTCGGGGTCCCCGACTACGCGCTCGCGCTGCACGTCCTGGCCGGCAGCCCCGTCGGACGTTTCTCTCTGAAGCCCGGACCGACGGCATCTTCGTCGGACAACGTCGACATCAAGGTGCGCGGAGTCGGGAGTCATGGCGCGGCGCCGCAGAACGGCAAGGATCCGGTCTTCGTCGCCGCGCAGCTCGTCGTCGCGCTCCAGGGCCTGGTCGGGCGCGAGATCAATCCGCTCGAGCCGGCGGTGATCAGCGTCGGGTCGATCCACGGCGGGCTCAAGCACAACGTGATCCCCGACGAGGTCGATCTCGAGGTCACGGTACGCGCCGACAGCGAAGACGTCCGCAAACAGCTCCTCGCCGGGATCGAGCGCCTCGCCGAGGGCGTCGCCCGCACGGCGGGTCTGCCCGAGACGCTCTGGCCCGAGGTCCGGGTCGTCGAGTCGACGCCCTCGAACCGCAACGACCCCGCGCTGACCGCGCGCATCACCTCCGCGCTCGTGCGCGAGCTCGGCGAGGACGTGCTCGTCGAGCTCGATCGCGACAGCATGGGCGCCGAGGATTTCGCCGAGTTCGTGCGCACGCCGGACGCCGTTCCCGGCGCCTATCTGACCGTCGGCGGCGCGCCGCAGGCCGCGATCGACGCCGCCCGCGCTGGCGGTCCGCCGCTGCCCTTCCACCACTCGGCGACCTTCAAGGTGGATGCCCGTGGCTCGATCACGAGCGGCGTCGAAGGCATGACGATCGCGGTCCTCGAGCTGCTCGGTCGGAGCGCGGACGGTCGCCCGGACTGACGAGCCGGATGCGCGATTCGGCTCAGGCGTGACCCGGATCCGGATCGACGCCGCGTTCGAGGCGCCCGATGCCCGCCAGGATCGCGAGGGCGATCAGGCTGAACGACGCGAGCCCGAGGACGAAGTCCCCCGACAGGTCGTAGAGGATCCCGAGGCCCATCGGCCCGACGACCCCGCCGATCTGCGCCGCGGAGAAGAAGAGCCCGCTCGCGATGCCGGCGCGCTTCTCGCCGACCCCCGGCAGCTCGAGCAGGGTCAGGACGAGGATCGGCGTCAGCACGGTCGCCGCGCCGCCCTGGAGCATCAGCCCCGCGAGCAGCGAGGGGCGAGCCGCGAGCTGGAGGCAGAGGGTCGAGATCCCCGAGGTCGCGACCAGCAGGAAGAGCAGGCGCCGCCGCCGCGACGGAATCGCGAGGCGCGGCACGATCAGGGCCGACAATACGCCGACCAGCGTCGGGATCGCCGACCAGTAGCCCGCCTCGACGATCGACAGCCCACGCTCGTTGAGCAGGACGGGCAGCCAGCTCCCGACGCCGTGGGCGATCAGGAACGTCCCCGTCGCCATCACGAGCAACAGCCGGACATCCGGCAGCGCCACGAGCTCCCGCATCGTCGAGAGCTGCGGCAACGACGCATGCCCGCGCCGTCGCTCCTCCGCCGCACGGAATTTCGGCATCGCCGTCACCGCGAGCCAGACGCCGCCCGTCGCCGCACCGACCCCCGCCCAGAGCTGCATGATCGATCGCCAGTCCCCGAGCCAGGGCAGCAGCCAGGAATGAGTCAGCGTCAGCGCGACCGCGCCGCCGATCGCAGGCCCCGTCGCGTAGATCCCCATCGCGAGCCCGCGGCTCGAGCCCTCGAACCACTCGGTGACGACCTTCGGCGCGCCCGTCGAGATGATCGGCGCCCCCACACCAAAGGCCATGACCGAGAGCAGCAGCGTCGGAAAGTCATCGGCGGCGCCGCGTGCGAGGGCCGAGAGCGAGATGAGCCCGATCCCGATCGTCAGCGCGACCCGGCTCCCCACCCGATCGAGCAGCAGGCCGGACGGAATCGCCGTGACCATGTACACGAGCTGCCACGCCCCGAGCACGCTCCCCATCGCCGCATGCGAGATGCCGAGCTCCCGCTCGACCTCCGGCACGAGCGGCGCGAGACAGCTCGCGATCAGCCCGAAGGACCCGTAGAGGCCCCAGAGTCCCAACAACAACAGCCAGCGCATGATCCCCTTCCCGTTGAGCGGGGGTCACTCTAGGGCAGATCGGGGCGGGGGACGGGGGGCGTGTTGGCGATCGGGCATTTCGATCGCGGGTTGCGCGATCGGCTCGTTGAGGGCATCCAGGGATGGGCGCGCCCTGCCTACCCCCTCCCCACCGCATACCAATCCACCCGCCGGGTCGCGAACATGATCGCCCCGAGGATCCCGAACAACCCGACCGACCCGATCACGAGCGCATAATCCTCGTTGTTGAGCAGCACGTACAGATACGCGTACAGCCCCGCGACCCCTGCGGCGACGAACATCGAACGCGAGGTCTGCTTGAGGACGACCCTGGCATAGCCCCCGATCATCGCGACGATGGCGGTGCTCGCGAGGGCGTAGGCGAGGGGGAAGCC
>JBIPOQ010000099.1:0-9653 GCA_044379055.1 Myxococcota bacterium | reverse complement strand
TGAACGGGACGTAGAGGAAGAACGGGCGGGAGGGGTCGCGCTCGCGGATGTAGCGGGCCGCTTCCCGGGCCTCGAGGTGGGTCAGGTACTCGCCCTTCGCGGTGATCGGCTTGCCGTTCTGCTGGAGATCGTGGCCGCTCTCGCGGGTGTGCTCGTAGTAGTCGGTGTTGGTGTGGAGATGACCGTAGAAATGATCGAAGCCCTGGGCGTTCGGGAGCTGGTGCTCCTGGGTGTGGCCCAGATGCCATTTGCCGACTAGGGCGGTCTGATAGCCCTCGGCCTTCAGGATCTCGGCGAGGGTCGTCTCGCTCGGCGCGAGCCCGACGTTGTTCCAGGGGTTGATCTGGTCGTAGGCGATGCCGAGCTTGATCGGATCCCGGCCCGTCAGCAGCGCGGCGCGGGTCGGCGAGCAGATCGGCGCGACGTAGTAGCGCTCGAGCACGACGCCTTCCTTCGCGATCCGGTCGATCGAGGGCGTCGCGATCTCGCCCCCCCGGAAGCCGACGTCCGCATGGCCGAGGTCGTCGGCGAGCAGCACGACGATGTTCGGCGGGCGTGCCGCGGCGAGCTCCGGCGCGGGGCCGAGCGCCGCGCCGAGGACCAGCGCGAGGGCGGCGAGGAGATCGCGCAAGCGCACGACTGGTCGCGCCGCGGCGGGCGTCGTCGGGCGGCGCGCCGCGAATCCTTTCGAAGGGGCGGGGCCCGTGCTGCGTTCGATCTGCTGCTCCGTTGCCGACGTCATCTGGATCCCCCGTGCGCGAAGAAGAAGGCGAGCCCGAATGCGCGGCGGAGCTTCGCGGATCGCGGCGCGTCCTGCCGCCTTCCTGCGCGCGGGCTGCCGATCCGGGCGGCTCGCCGCGAGATCGCGCCGGAAGCGATTGGGGTCGCTTCGATCTCGCCCGTGCGGGTGCTCCAGCACACACAGGGAGATTGCCCCGATGTCGATGGGAGACCACGGTTCGAATGGCACGATCGGAGGCTGGACTTGGCGAGAATCAAACGACGACGGCGGGTCCGCTGCAAGCTCCAATGCGAGATCGTGCAGCCCAATCAACGCCCGGTCCCGGCACGGCTCGTCTCCCTGTCCGAGGGCGGCTTCGCGATCATCACGACGCTCGGCCTCACCCAGGGCGAGTCGATCCGTGTCCTGATCAAGCCCGACCACGGCGGCGCGCCGATCAAGGTCTCCGGCATCGTCTGGAACGAGGCGGAGACGACCCCCGTCCCGACCTCTTCGCGCCTCCACCGCCTCGGCTGCGTCGTCTCCGAGCCGCCGCCCGCCTACCTCGCGATCCTCGACCGCCTCGATCCGCCGTCCGTTCGTCCGCAGCCCGTGCCGGTCGCGATCCCGATCCGCCGCCCGGCGGAGGCCGACGCCGGGGCCGAGGTCGATCTGCCGCGTTCGCGCGAGCTCCAGCCGCCGCCCAAGCGCGAGCCCGAGGAGACGCTTCCCTACTTCCGGATCCGCATGAAGCAGATCGGCGGCCCGCGCACGCGCATCCTGACCCTGCGCGCCCGCTCGGCGAGCCACGCCGAGCAGCTCGCCCTCGACGAGCTCGCGCGCATCTGCAGCGACGCCGCCGGCTGGGGCGTGCTCCACGTCTCCCGCCTCGCGGGCGGGATTCGTTAGGCGCGCTCGCGCGGCGCGGTGTCCGCGCCCGGATCGAATCGCGCGAGGCGCACGCTGTTGCCGACGACGAAGAGGCTCGACAGCGCCATCGCGAGCGCGGCGACCGCCGGGGAGAGTCGCGCGTGGCTGCCCAGAAAGGGCACGAGCACGCCGGCGGCGAGCGGAATCGCCGCCAGGTTGTAGGCGAACGCCCAGAAGAGATTCTGTCGGATCGTGCGCAGCGTCCGGCGCGAGAGGACGACCGCGTCCGCCACGGCCGCTAGATCCCGGCGCACGAGCACCACGTCCGCCGCCTCGATCGCGACGTCGGTGCCCGAGCCGATGGCCATGCCGACCTGCGCGGTCGCGAGGGCAGGGGCGTCGTTGATGCCGTCGCCGACCATCGCGACGCGCCGGCCCTTCGCCTGCAGGGATTCGACGAACGCCGCCTTTTCGCCGGGCAGCACGTTCGCGACGACGGCGTCCACGTCGAGGCCGAGCGAGCGGGCGATCGCGCTCGCGTGGCTTCGCTCGTCGCCGGTCAGCATCGTGAGGCCGAGGCCGAGGCTGCGGAGGCGGGCGAGGGCGGGGCGGGCCGTCGGATCCGGGACGTCGCCGATCGCGAAATGCAGCGCGGCCTGCCCTCCGTCGGCGAGGTACACCGAGGTCGCCGCCTGCCCGGTCGCCCGCGCTTCGGCGCCGTCGAGCGCGGCGAGATCGAGGCCTTCGGCTTCGAGCCAGCGCCGATTGCCGATCCGGATCAGCCGCCCCGCGACCTGCGCGCGGACGCCCTGGCCGGCGATCGCCTCGAATCCGTCGACGGCCGGAAGACCGCCGGATCTCGCGTCGCCGCGTTCCGCGCCCGTCGACTCGGGATCGGCGTGATCGGCGGCGTGACCGGCGGCATGACCGGCGGCATGACCGGCGGAGTAGGCGACGATCGCGCGGGCGTAGGGGTGCTCGCTCTGGCGTTCGATCGCTTCGGCGAGGGGCAGGAGCGCGTCGAGATCGACGCCCGGGGCCGCGGTCGCTGCGACGACGGTCGTCGTGCCGAGCGTCAGCGTCCCCGTCTTGTCGAGCACGATCCAATCGATCTCGCCGGTCGCCTCGAGGGCCGAAGCGCTCTTGATGAGCAGGCCGCGCCGGGCCCCGACGCCCGTTCCGGCGATGAGGGCGAGAGGCGTCGCGAGTCCCATCGCGCAGGGGCAGCTGATCAGGAGCGTCGTCGCGGTGAACAGGAGCGCCGTCGCCACCGGGTGGAGCTCCGGGAAGTAGCGCTCGGCGCCGACCGTTCCCCAGACGAGCCCGACGAGGCCGGCGAGGCCGATCATCGTCGGCACGAAGACGGCCGCCACGCGGTCGACCGTGCTCTGGATCGGCGCGCGCGTCGCCTGCGCGTCGCGCACGAGGCGCACGATGCCCGCGAGCGCGGTCTCCTCGCCGATGGCCTCGGCCACGAACTGGAGCGCGCCGCTCTGGTTCAGCGTGCCCGCGAAGACCCGATCGCCGGGGCGCTTCGAGACCGGGAGGCTCTCGCCGGTCAGGAGCGATTCGTCGACGCGGCTCTTGCCCGAGTCGACCCGGCCGTCGACCGGGATCTTCTCGCCCGGGCCGACGACGAGGATCTCGCCGACGCGCACGTCCTCGACCGCGACGGCGACCGTCTCGCCCCCGCGCACGACCCGCGCGCGGGCGGGCTGCTCGGCCAGCAGTGCGCGCACCGCGCCCCCCGCGTCGCGCTTGCCCCGGGCCTCGAGGAATTTCCCGACGCTGACGAGCGTGACGATCATCGCTGCCGACTCGAAATGGACCGGGAAGAGCTTTCGGTCGAGGCCGAGGAAGAGCACGATCGTGCTGTAGACGAACGCGACGAGGGAGCCGATCGCGACGAGCGTGTCCATGTTGGTCGTGCGCAGCCGCGCCGCCCGCACGGCCCCGGCGAGGAACTCCCAGCCGACGTAGAACTGCACGATCGCCGTCAGCGCGAAGACGATGCCGTCGCGCCCGCCGAAGGCGGCGAATGCAGGCCGGGCAGGTCCCATGCCGATCACCATGATCAGCACGCCGAGGACGACGCCGACGGCGACCCGCTGTCCGCGCGCCCGGGTCTCGCGCGCCTCGTTCCGGGCGGTCTCGGCCCGAGCGACCTCGTCCCGCGCGCCCGCGGCTCGCCGCCGTTCGGCCTCGAAGCCGCGGTCGACGATCAGGGCGATGATCCGTTCGGGGCTCGTCGCGCCGGGGTCGAAGAAGAGCCGCGCCTCGCCGAGGGCGAAGCTCACGTTCGGATCGTGGACCCCGGGCTCGCCCGTGAGCGCCTTCTTGATGCCCGCCGCGCAGTTGTCGCAGCTCATGCCCCGCACCTCGAGCTCGAGGGGACGCAGTGCGGGGGCAGCGGATCGGGTCGAGTCCATGGGGCAGGTCCTCGCCCGAGCGACTCTACCGGGGACGGGGCCTGCGCGTCATCCGACGCAGTTGGCGAGTCGGCGAGGGACGCTCAGACGCGCAGGTCGATGTGCGACCGTTCGGAGGGCGGCGGCTCGGGCGGCGCCTCGGCATCGGGCGTGCCGTCGGGCTCGGCCTCCGGGACCGGGGCACGGTCCGGGGCCTCGTTCTCCGGGGCCTCGGCGGGCTCGTCGTCCGTGTCGCGGCGTCGGCGCGGCGATTTCTCGGGGCGGGGGCGACGCGGGTCCCGGCCGATCTCGCGGGCGGGTCGGACGGGATGAGTCGGCGGAGACGGAACGGTCGGGAGGATGCGCGTCAGCTCGCTCATGTCGGCCCGACCTCCCTGTCGCCCCGGCGTGTCTCCTCCGGCATCGGCGGACGGCGGGCGTGCTTGAGCGGACGGGGCGCGACGGCGACGTTCGACCGCTGGCTATGCTCGCCCCATGAAGGGAATCGCGGCGCTCCTGCGGATCATGGCGCGGCTCCGGGATCCGGAGCGAGGTTGCCCCTGGGATCTCGAGCAGGACTTCGCGAGCATTTCGCCCCATACGATCGAAGAGGCCTACGAGGTCGACGAGGCGATCGCCCGCGGCGATCTCCCGGCGCTTCGCGACGAGCTCGGGGACCTGCTCTTCCAGGTGGTCTTCCAGGCCCGCCTCGCCGAGGAGCAGGGCGCCTTCGACTTCGCCGGCGTCGTCGACGCGGTCTGCGAGAAGCTCGTCCGGCGCCATCCCCACATCTTCGCCGACGCCCCATCGCCCGGAACCGCGGCGTCCCAGGTCGCGAGCTGGGAGGCGATCAAGGCCGCCGAGCGGGCCGCGGCGCGGCGGCCCGAGACCGGCCCCCCCGATCCCTTCGAGGGCATTCCGCGGGCCCTCCCGGCCCTCACGCGCTCGGCCAAGCTCGCCGGGCGCATGGCCGGGCTCGCGTCGGGCGGAGACCGGCCGGCGGTGCGGTCGCCCGCGGCGGTGGCGTCGGCCCGAGAAGCCGTCGCCCGGAGCACGGCTCGGGCGGGAACAGCGACTCCGGAGCTCGATCGGGACGAGCGCCTCGCCCTGGTCGGCGAGGGGATTCGCGCCTGGGTCGAATTGGCGCGCCAGCTCGGAGTCGATCCGGAGCAGGCCCTGCGCCGGAAGGACGACGAGGCGATCGCCGCGGTGCGCGGCGATGTGCATCAAGGGAGCAGCTCCCGACTCCGATAGACGCGCCACGCATCGCGCGCCGGACCCGTCGGTCCGATCGGAGGGAGCCCACGATGAAGCCCGAGCTCGCACCCGGAAAAAGCCGCCACAAGTCGTCCTCGCGCCGTCTGGGACGCGATCTCCGGCTCTGGCTGCCCTTCCTCGGGCTGCTCTGTTGTTATTCGCTCTCGGCGACCGCGATCGTCGTCTCCGAAAGGGCGACGCCCGCGTCAGCGTCCGAGCGAAGAGGTCATTTCTTGACGATCTCGATCAGCTCGACCTCGAACGAGAGCGCGGCGCCCGGCAGGATGCGCGGCGGTGCGCCGCGGTTGCCGTAGGCGATCGGCGCGGGGCACACCAGACGGGATTTTCCGCCGACCTTCATCAGCGCGACGCCCTCGGTCCAGCACGGGATCACCTTGTTCAGCGGGAACTCGGCCGGCGTGCCGCGATCGACGGAGCTGTCGAAGACGGAGCCGTCGCGCAGCGTGCCGTGGTAGTGGACGCGGACGGTGTCCGTCGCGGCGGGGGACGGTCCGGTGCCCGCCTTCAGCTGCGTGATGATGAGGCCGGACTCGGTCTTCTTCGCGCCGGGCTTGGCGGCCTCGGCGGCGAGGAATCTCGACGCGGCGGAGGCTTCGATCTCCGCGGCCTTCTCCTGGCGCGTCTGCATCATCGTGCGGATCAGCGCGCCGCCCTCCTGCTGCTCGACGGCGAGCACCTTGTCCCCGACGACGTCGCGCAGGCCCTGTACGACCAGCTCGAGCTCGCGATCCGAGATCGGCTTGAACTGCTGGAGGTTGCCGGCGAGCGCGGTGCCGATCGCGTAGAACGCCTTCTCTTCGTCGGTCCGCGGCGCGCCGGCCTGGGCCGAGGCGACGCCGGCACCGGCGAGCGCGAGGGCTGCGCCGAGCAGGGCGGCGAGGACGCGCGGGGCGCGGCTCGGGGCGGCGGAGAGGGTTCCGGGGCGGCGGGAAGCGCCGGATCGCAGTCGGGCAGTCGTCGGTTCGAAGATCATCTCTTCCTCGTGTGGGGCGCGGCTCGAGACCGCAGCCGTTGATTCACGCTCGCCGGGCTCGAAAAGGCGGCCGGAACATACACGACCGGTCCGCGCGGGATCCGCGGGCCAGCGCGAAAGGGCTCAGGCGCTCCGGGCCGTTCGACGGGGATCTGGGGTCGCCCGTCGCGCGGAAGTTCCCGTTCGTCCGGGGAAGAGGGGCGCGAGGCTCCGGCCCGTGTGGGAGGCCGCCACCTTCGCCACGTCTTCGGGCGTCCCGCAGGCGACGATGGCCCCGCCCTCCGGACCGCCCTCGGGCCCGACGTCGATCAGCCAGTCCGCCGTCTTGATGACGTCGAGATTGTGCTCGATCACGACGACGCTGTTGCCGGCGGCGACGAGCTCGTCGAGGACCGACAGGAGCTTGCGCACGTCCTCGAAGTGCAGGCCCGTCGTCGGCTCGTCGAGGATGTAGAGGGTTCGTCCGGTGGCACGCTTCGACAGCTCGCGGGCGAGCTTGATGCGCTGGGCCTCGCCGCCGGAGAGCGTCGGCGAGGGCTGACCGAGATGGATGTAGTCGAGGCCGACGCGCTCGAGGAGCTTCAGCGGCTCGCGGATCTTCGGATGTGCGGCGAAGAGCTCGATCCCCTCGGCGATCGTGAGGTCGAGGACGTCCGCGATCGACTTGCCCTTGAAGGCGACGCGGAGCGTCGCCTCGTTGAAGCGCTTGCCCTGACACTCCTCGCAGCGGACGAAGACGTCGGCGAGAAAGTGCATCTCGATCTGCCGGACGCCGTCGCCCTCGCACGACTCGCAGCGGCCGCCCTTCACGTTGAAGGAGAAGCGCCCGGGCTTGTAGCCGTGGACGCGGCTCTCGGGCAGCTCGGCGAAGAAGTTGCGGATCTCGTCGAAGACCTTGATGTAGGTCGCGGGATTGCTCCGCGGCGTGCGTCCGATCGGCCGCTGGTCGATGTCGATCACCTTGTCGAGCTGGCCGAGGCCCGAGACCTGACGATGCCGGCCGACCCGCGCGCTGCTGCCGTTCAACGCCCGCGACGCGGCGGGAAACAGGATGTCGTTCACCAGCGTCGACTTGCCGGCGCCGGACACGCCGGTCACGGCGACGAGCACCCCGAGCGGAACCTCGACGTCGACGTCGCGGAGGTTGTTCTCGCGGGCGCCGTGGATCTTGAGGCTGCCCTTCGCGACCCGGCGCTTCTCCGGGATCTCGATCTGGCGTCGCCCGGAGAGATAGGCCCCGGTCAGCGAGGTCGTCGAGCGCTCGAGGCTCTCCGGGGTCCCGGCGTGGACGACGTGTCCGCCGGCGACGCCGGCGCCGACACCGAAATCGATGACGTGGTCGGCGGCGCGGATCGTCTCCTCGTCGTGCTCGACGACGACGACGGTGTTCCCGATGTCGCGCATGCGGAAGAGGGTGTCGAGCAGGCGGCGATTGTCGCGCGGATGGAGGCCGATCGAGGGCTCGTCGAGGATGTAGATGACGCCCGTGAGATCCGAGCCGACCTGGCTCGCGAGCCGGATGCGCTGGGACTCGCCGCCCGAGAGCGTCGGTCCTGCGCGGTCGAGGGAGAGGTATCCGAGGCCGACGGCGGCGAGGAAGTCGAGGCGGGCGCGGATCTCCTTCAGGACCTCGACGGCGATCTCGCGATCGGCGCCCTCGAGGGCGATCGTGTCGAACCAGGCGCGCGCGGCGTCGACGGTCAGCGCGGAGATCTCGACGAGCGTCGTGCCGGCGACGCGGACGGCGGCGCTCTCGGGTCGCAGGCGCGTGCCGCGGCAGGTCGTACACGCCGTATTCGACATGTACTTCGCGTACCAGGCCTTCATGCTCTCGGACTGGGTGTCCTTGAAGCGGCGCATCAGCTGGGGGATCAGGCCTTCCCAGGTCGTGTCGAACTGGCCGCCGCTGCCCTCTTTGCTCTTCCACTTGATGCGGAAGCGCCGGTCGTCGGTGCCGTAGAGGATCTGCTGGCGCTGCTTCTCGGAGAGCTTCTTCCAGGGCTTGTCCGAGGGAATCGCGAGCTGGGCGAGGATCTGCTTGCGGAAGCCGCTGCCCCAGCCGTCCTTCTCGGAGACGTTCTCGCCCCAGGGCTTGAGGGCGCCGCCGTCGATCGAGAGCGAGTCGTCGGGCGCGACCAGCGCCGGGTCGATCTCGAAGCGCGTGCCGAGGCCGTTGCAGTCGTCGCACATGCCCTGGGGACTGTTGAACGAGAAGGCCTGGGGCGTGAGCTCCGGGAACGAGACCTGGCAGGGGCCGCAGGCGGCCTTCTCGGAGAAGGTCCGGTCGCCTTCGCCCTCGATCGCCGCCGTCATCTGGCCCTTGCCGATGCGGAGCGCCGTCTCGACGGACTCGTTGAGGCGGCTCTTGATGCCCGGCTTGACGACGACGCGGTCGATCACGGCCTCGACGTCGTGCTTCTTGCGCTTGTCGAGGTTCGTGAGGCCCTCGGTCTCGACGAGCTCCCCGTCGACGCGCAGGCGGGTCCAGCCGGAGCGGCGGGCCTCTTCGAGGAGCTCGCGGTGCTCGCCCTTGCGGTTCACGAGCAGCGGCGCGAGCAGCACGACGCGGGTCCCCTCGGCGAGGCGCTCGAGGGTCCGCGCGATCTGCTCGGCGGTCTGGCTCTCGACGCGGGCGCCGCAGAGATGGCAGTGCTGGCGGCCGGTGCGGGCCCAGAGCACTCGGAGATAGTCGGAGATCTCGGTGATCGTGCCGACGGTCGAGCGCGGGTTGTTGCCGGTCGTCTTCTGCTCGATCGAGATCGTCGGCGAGAGGCCGCGGATCGTGTCGTAGCGGGGCTTCTCCATCTGGCCGAGGAACTGCCGCGCGTAGGCCGAGAGGCTCTCGACGTAGCGGCGCTGGCCCTCGGCGTAGAGCGTGTCGAAGGCGAGGGAGGACTTGCCCGAGCCCGAGACGCCGGTCATCACGACGAGCTTCTTCTTCGGGATGTCGACGTCGATCGACTTGAGGTTGTGCTCGCGGGCGCCGCGGATCTCGATGTGGTCGAGCTCCGAGACCGGCGCGGCAGCGCGCGACGACTTCGTCTTCGAAACGCTGGGCTGGGGCGATCGGCTCTTTGCGGGGGGCATGCGGAAGTCGAAGGTAGGGGATCCGGGCCGGTCTCGGCGAACCCCTTCTTCGATATGCTCGTTCGCCGGGAGGAGCTGCCGCTTGGCCATGCCGTCGCTCGAGGGGAAGGTCGCATTCGTCAGCGGGGCGAGCCGCGGGATCGGAGAGGCCCTCGCCCGGCGCTTCGCCGAGCGGGGCATGCGGCTCGTCCTCTGCGCGCGGGGAACGCCGGCGCTCGCCGAGGGGGAGCGGGTGCTCGCCCGGCGGATCGACGTCCGCGATGCCGAGGCGATGGCGGCCCTCGTGCCCGAGATCGAGGCGCGCTTCGGCGCCGTC
>JBIPOQ010000599.1:0-2630 GCA_044379055.1 Myxococcota bacterium | reverse complement strand
CTGCGAAGCTTGAGGCGGCCCGATTCGAGCAGGACCAGCCCCTCGCTCTCGCTGCCTTCACGAAAGGCACTCTTGCCGTCGACCAGACGACGCTCCTCGAGCAGGGAGGCGACCACCTCCCGCTCCTCTTCGTTGAGCTCCGCGAAGAGCGCAAAGCGCTTGAGCGCGTCGGGGCTCATGGGACGATCCTCGCAAAGAGGCTCCGGAGGAGCGAGCTCGGATCCTTTCGGAGATCCATCGGAAGCAGGAAGAGGCTCGCCGAGTCGAGCAGCGCGAGGTTCGCGCGCAGCTCGTCGGGCGAGACACGCTCTCCCTCACCCAGCATCACGACGTGGAAGGTGCGTGCGCCGGGTTGACGTCCGAGGGCCGCGGAGACTTCGACGAGCTCCGAGGCGCTGCCGCCCATCCCGGCATCGAGCAGGAAGATCGTGCCGAGCGCGCGATGCGCGGCGAAGGGCCAGAGGGGCGCGAAGGTCCCCTCTTCGGGGAGGTGGATCAGCTCGAGCGCGAACTCGGCGTCGACGGCGATCCGGGCCAGGGACGCGAGCGGGAGCCGTTCGCCTCCCCGGTGCTGGAGAGCGGGCGAGAGCTCGGCACCCGGCACTTTTTCGAGCAGCTCCGCAAAGCGCCGCGTCGCGACCTCGCTCGTCGCGACGATCAGCAGCTTCGCGTCGGGGATCGGCGATCCGGCCCGGCGCTCGGACTGCACGAAGCCCCGCAGCCGGCGTGCCTGGGCCTCGTTGAAGAGCGCAGCACCGAAGCCGTCCGGCGCCGCGATGCGCGCGCGGCCGAGCTCGACGATGCCCCGCTCGGCGAGAGTCTGGATCGTCCGCAGGACCTGATAGTCGGGCTGACTGCAGAGGTCGATCACGTCGCCGACGCGCCCGGCCTCGTCGATCAGACCGAGGACCTCCTGGGTCAGCGGGTGGAGCACCGGCGGCAGGGCACTGCGCGCGATCTTCATCCGGATCGGCGACTCGATCGGCGGGAGCTTCGGCGCGAGGCGGTGCCACTCCTCGAGCTGCCGGAGCCCCTCGGCCAGCAGCGCGCGGGTCGGAAGCTTGATCTCGGCCGCGCCGCCGGCGCTTCCGGGCTCGAAGTGGAACCGGCCCTGCTCGCGGTCGAGCAGGCGGAAGAGCGCCTTTTCACCGCGCACCGGACCGATCTCCGCCGATTGGATCTCCCCGGCCACGAGGCGGACGAGCGCCTGTCGCCCGGATGCCTCGCCCTCGCCCTCGCCGATCACGAGCCGCCCCGTCACGCGCCGGACATGGAGCAGCCGGAGCAGCTCGGCCGGGCGGATGTCGACGAGACTCCCTTCGAGCTCGCTCTCGGCATGGGCGCCCGCATCGAGCTTCTCGATCCGCGCCTGGCGTTCGAGCAGCCGTGCGACCCCCGCGACGATCTCTTCGGGGGCGACCTTGGCGTCCAACCACTCTTCGCCAACGCCGGCCCAGGCAGCCCGCCGTCCGTCGCGACCGAGCACGACGAGCTGCACGCTTCGGGTACGCGGATTGGCGCGCAGGATCTCCGCCAGCTTCGAGGCCTCGACGAGGGGCAGCTCCGCCTGGACGACGATCAGGCGCGGGGGCTCGGACAGCGCGACCTCGAGCGCGGCGACACCGGTCGATGCGGTGCGACAGCGCCGTCCGCCGGCCTCGAGGGCCCGCGCGATCCGTTCCCCGCGCGCGGCGTCTCCGTCTGCAATCAGGATCATGTCGTTCGCCATGCTGTTTCGCCCTGCCCCGCCCTAGACCGAGACCAGGATTCCCAGCTCGCGCTGGAGCTGGAAGGCGAGATGTTCGACGAGATGGCGATCCCCCGACTGGAAGATCGGCGCCCGCGATGCGACGACGTTCACCTGCCCGACCATCGCGTAGGCCGGACCGTCGCCGAAATACAGGGCAAAGGGCCGGCGCGCGTCGAGGGGCGACTTCTTCACGAAATGGATTTCGGAGCCCTGCTCCCGCTCGACCCCGTCCGCAAGCAGCACGATCTCGGTCCGCGTCGACTGCCCGCGGAGATCATCGAGGACCTCGAGCAGGTCGGGCAGCCAGCGATTGCCCGGACAGAGAAAGAGGATCCCTCGATCCTCTGGCCGCCGGAAGACGTCCTCGAGCACGAAGCGCAGGATCTCGCCCTCGACGCCGATCGGCTCGATCGAGCCGAGCTCGAGCATGCGGTCGAACGCCTCGTCGACCGTCGCGGCGTTCGCGAGCTCGGGATGGGCGACGAGCAGGCTGCGATCCGCGGCTTCCCGCCGCTCCTCGAGCACTCGGTGGAGCGCGTCGAGCTGGGTTCCGTCGGAGGGGAACGTCGCGGCGGCGAATCGGATCGCCCGACCGGGATGATGTCGCCCCCAGTCGGTGGTCGCGCGTTCGATGCGGCGCACGAGCACGCCGACACCGAGGGCGTCGGTCTGCGGAAGCAGCGCGAAATGCGTGCTCCACGAATCGGAGGCCAGCAGGTCCGAACCGCGCAGGGCGGCTTCGAGCTGGCGCACCAGCTCGCGCGTCTCACCGGTCGGCGGGCTCGACGCCGGCCCCGCGTTCGCCCCGGCCGCCCCGCGCGGCTCGAGATCGATGCGCAGCAACGAGAAGCGGTGGCCGAAACGGTTCGCCTTGTGGATC
>JBIPOQ010000598.1:0-2636 GCA_044379055.1 Myxococcota bacterium | reverse complement strand
TCCTCTTCGGCTATCTCGCGGCGCTGACGAAGACCCTCGAGCTCTGCACGGGCATCCTCATCAGCCCGCAGCGCCAGACGGCGCTGCTCGCGAAGCAGGCCGCGGAGGCGGACGTCCTCTCGGGCGGGCGCATCCGCTTCGTCATGGCCGCCGGCTGGAACGACGTCGAGTACGAGGCGCTGAACGTCGACTTCAAGAAGCGCGGCAAGATCATGGAGGAGCAGTTCGTGCTGATGCGCGAGCTCTGGAGCAAGGAGGTCGTGACCTATCATGGCCACCACCACACCGTGACCGCCGCCGGCATCAATCCGCTCCCGACCCGCCGGCGGATCCCGCTCTGGGTCGGCGGCCAGTCGCCGGTCGTGCTGCGTCGCTGCGGCCGGCTCGGCGACGGCTGGTTCCCCTACTACCCGTATTTCAGCGAGTCGGTCGTCCGCGCCGACCGGGAGATCATCGAGAAGGCTGCGAAGGCCGCCGGTCGGAGCCCGTCGGAGATCGGGATCGAGGGCGCGATCTACTTCGAGGACCCGCGCTTCCCGATGCCGAAGGATGGGCGCAAGCCGCCGCATTCCCTCGACGAGTGCGTCGAGTACGCACATTGGTGGAAGGCCTTTGGCGCCGACCGGTTCTGGGTCACGGCGCCCTGGGCCGACCTCGGTCCCGAGGAGACCGGGGTCCGCACGGAGGGTCGGGCCTGGAGCGGCGTCGAGCGCCGGCTCCGGGAGCTCGAGCGCTTCAAGCAGGCCGTCGGCGAGAATTTCTGACTCGCCGGCCCTCGGGAGAAGGCCTGGAGCGGCGGGGGCGACGCCTTTCCTGGTGTTCTATTCCCACGCTCCGGGGTCAGTCTTCTCTCCCCGGCCTTGCCCCTTCCAGCTGCGGGCGGGCGTGGGGTATCGTAAGGCGTGCCCTCGGTATCCGTGGTGCTTCCGGTCTTCAACCGCATGCAGGTCGTCGAGAGGGCGATCGAAAGCGTGCTCGCGCAGACTTTGGCCGACTTCGAGCTGCTCGTCGTCGACGACGGCTCGAGCGACGGAACCGGGCCGCTTCTCGCCCGGATCGGCGATCCCCGGCTCCGCATCCTGACGCTCCCGAGCAACGGTGGAGCCTGCGCAGCCCGCAATGCGGGGATCGAAGCCGCGCTGAGCGAGATCGTCTGCTTCCTCGACAGCGACGACGTCTACCTCCCGTCGAAGCTCGAGCACGTCGTCGCCCGCTTCGCGGCCGCCCCCGAGCTCGATCTGCTCGTCGACTCCTTCGTCTCCCGCAAGACCCTCGGCCACAAGCGCCGTGTCCAGGCGAAGCGGAATCCACCGGGCCTGACGGGGCACGACTTCCGGGCCGCCGTCTTCGAGCGCCGGATCGCCAAGGCGACGACGGCGCTGAGCGTCCGCCGCCGGGCGCTGCTCGATGTCGGCCTCTTCGACCCGACCCTGCGACGGAGACAGGATCTCGATCTGGTCCTGCGCCTGTCCCGCAAACACGTCTGCGAGTCGACCGACGCGATCCTCTGGGAGAAACACGAGAGCCGCGACGCGATCTCCCGGGACCACGGGCTCTTCCTCCAGGCCTCGATCGACATCTGCGACCGGCATCCCGAGTACCTCGAGCTCCACGCCGTCTCGCTGCACCGCGACCTGCGCAGTCATTTCGTCGCGCTCTTGAAGCGGGGGGAGGGGCGGGCGTTCTACCAGGATGCGCGGCGTTATGCCGCCTACCCGCGCTTCGCGCACTCCCTGCTCGGGCTCCTGCTCGACGGTCGGCTCTCGCGCGGGCCTCGGGTCGACTCGATCCAGCGTACCCTCGCGGATTCGGAGAGCCCGTCGAGGACGGCCGAGACGAGCTGCGCCCCGGCGAGAGTCGAAAAGTAGCTCCAGGCGACCGCGATCGAGCAGGGGATCAGCCAGACGGGGAGGTCCACCTCCCGATGATGGGAGACGATCCGGCGAGCGGAACGCAGGTTCTTCTTGAAAAAGACCTGCGCCGCGTATCCGAGGCGCGCCAGACGACTTCGCCCCTCGAGCTTCGCCTTGGCGTCCCGGTCGAGGCCGGCCTGCACCGCCCGCCAGAGGATGAAGACGAATCCCGAGTGCGGGGCATGAAGCACGAGCGCATCCGGCACGCGCTCGAAGCCGAAGCCGCGCTCGACGACGTCGGCGAGCCAGATCCCGCACTGCTTCTTGAAGGCAGGGGTGTTCGGGAACGGGTTCTGCGTGAAGAAGCGGGTCCGCACCGCGAAGTTGTTGGCGTGCATCTGCTGGCGGCCTCGCGACCGCGGATGTTCGCTCGGGAGGTCGAAGATCCAGACCATCGCCATCGTGCGCGAAATCAGGTCGAGGGGCTCGAGGGACGTGACCCCCGAAGCCGCCATCATGCGCGGGTCGGCGAAGGGCGCGAGCAGTCCGCACAGCCAGCCCGGTTGGGGACAGGCATCGCTGTCGAGCAGGATCGTGAAAGGCGTCTTCGCGAGCTCGGCGCCGCGGTTCTTGAGCTGGTAGTAGGTCAGACCATCGGTCGCGACGAGCTGGACATCTGCGCGGCTTTCGAGGGCGGGACAGGCGCGGGAAAGGCCCTGGCGAATCGATTCGGGGTCGATCGCGTTGGCGTCGTAGAGAAAGAGGATCGCAGGGCGGCCAGGG
>JBIPOQ010000597.1:0-2638 GCA_044379055.1 Myxococcota bacterium | reverse complement strand
TTCGACCCGTTTTCCGAGCTCGTCCGCATACCGGCGAATGAAGTGCTGGACGAGGAGCGGGATGTCCTCCGCGCGCTCCCGAAGCGGCGGAAGCGTCAGCTGGATCACGTTCAGGCGGTAGTAGAGATCCTCGCGGAAGCGGCCCGCGGCGACCTCGTCCTCGAGCCGACGGTTGGTCGCCGAGACGATCCGCACGTCCACCTTCCGGTCGACCGTGTCGCCCACGCGCCGGATCGTCTTCTCCTGGAGCGCGCGGAGCAGCTTGACCTGGAGCGCCGGCGAGAGCTCGGCGATCTCGTCGAGGAAGAGCGTGCCGCCGGAGGCCGCCTCGAACAGGCCCTCCTTGTTCTGGACGGCGCCCGTGAAGGAGCCCTTGGCGTGCCCGAAGAGCTCGCTCTCGAGCAGGTTCTCCGGAATCGCTCCGCAGTTCAGCGCGATGAAGGGCTCGCCCTGGCGGGTGCCCTGCTCGTGGATCGCGCGGGCGACGAGCTCCTTGCCCGTGCCGCTCTCGCCGTAGATCAGCACGTTGGTCTTGGTCTCGGCGACCTGGGCGATCAGCTCGAAAACGTCCTGCATCGGGCGGCTGTGACCGATGATGTTGCGGTCGCGGACCTGGCTGCGGAGCTCCTTGCGGAGGCGCTGGTTCTCGACGGCGAGGACCTTCTTCTCGAGCGCCTTCTCGATCACGATGCGCAGCTCGTCGACCTTGAACGGCTTCGTCAGGTAGTCGTAGGCGCCTTCCTTCATGGCGGCGATGGCACTGTCGGTAGTGCCGAAGGCGGTGACCACGATCGGGATCGTCTCGGGCGAGACCTCCCGGGCCGCGAGGATCAGGTCGAGCCCCGTCTTCCCGGGCATCTGCATGTCCGTGATCAGCACGTCGACGTCGTCCGCCTCGAGCTGGGCGAGGGCCGCATCGACGTTGCCCGCCGTCGCGACGTCGTAGCCCTCGCGGCGCAGGAAGATCTCGAGGAACTCCTGCATGCTCTGCTCGTCGTCGACGACGAGGATGCGCGCCGGCGTCGGATTCACGAGGGATCCTCCGCGAGCGGCAGCAGGACGCGGAAGCAGGTCCCGCGCCCGACCGCGCTCGAGATCTCGATTCCGCCGCCGTGTTGTTCCACGATCCGCTGCACCGTCGCGAGCCCCAATCCGGTTCCGTCCTGCTTGGTCGTGAAAAAGGGCTCGAAGATCCGGTCCTGGAGCTCCGGGCTCATGCCCGGGCCCGTGTCCTCGACCTCGAGAACACCCCTCGCCTCGAGACGGGAGTCCCCCGGCCCGCGGTCCTCCGGTGCATTACGGCCCGGCAGCCTTTCGTCTTGAGACGACAGTCCGTGAAAACCGAGCCGCACGCGCACGCGCAGCTCCCCCTTCCCCTCCATCGCCTCGATCCCGTTGTTCCAGAGATTCCAGATCACGGCCTTCAGCTGCGCGGGATCGGCCCGGACCCGGACCGCATCGTCGAGCTCGAGACGAAGGCGAACGTCGCCCTGGGACTGCCCCTCGGCGACCCCCGCGATCTCCCGGACCAGATCGGCCAGGCGCACCGACTCCAGGGCCAGCGGCGCCGGACGCGAATAACGCAGGAAATCGCTGATCAGATCGTTCAGCCGATCGACCTCCCGGACTACGATGCCCATCAGCCGGCCCTGCGCGGGATCGGCGCCCGGGCCTACCGCCGAGCCCTGGAGGACCTGGACCGAGCCGGAGATGGAGGCCAGCGGATTGCGGATCTCGTGGGCCATCCGCGCCGCCATCTCCCCGACCGCCGCCAGCCGCTCGGAGCGGCGGAGCCCCTGCTCCATCGAGACCACGGCCGTCACGTCCTGGAAGATGACGACGTGGCCGAGCGCCTCGCCGTCGGGCCCGACGAGCCGCGACGTCGCGAGCCCGACGAAGAGATCCTCGCCCCGCTCGTTTCGGTAGGCGATGCGATCCCGGCCCACCTTCGAGCCCCGCTCGTCGCGCGAATCTCGACCCGAGATCACCGCCGAGGCGCCCGGAATCAGGTCCTCGAGTCGGCGACCTGAGGCCTCGGCCGCACCGATCCCCGTGATCCGCTCCGCCTCGGGATTGAAGGAGGTCACGCGGCCGGCCGGATCGATCGTTGCGAGGCCGCTCCCGATGCTCTCGACCGTCAGCCTGTGGAGATCCCGCAGGCGCTCGAGATCGCTGGTCTTGCGGTCGAGGGCGGCGCCCGTCCGCCGAAGCTCGGCGGCGAGCGTGTTCGCGAGCATCCCCAGCATCAGCAGGGCGCCCGAATAGAAGCCCCAATAGGCGCCCAGCAGGACCAGGGGACGATGCCCCGTCTCCGTCCCGAGGGCCGGCAACCAGCCGAGATCCGCGCCGAAGAGCACGAATCCGTAGCCGAGCGCGGCCAGGGCGACGCTGAACGTGATGCCGCCCCGATCGAGCAGCAGCGCGCCGTACAGCACCACCAGCGCGTACAGGAAGGTGAAGACCGACTCGCGCCCGCCGGAGAAATAGACGAGCGACGTCACGATCGCGACGGCGAACGCGACCTGGAGCGTCGCGAAACGCTCCGGGTTCCGGGTCCGCGCGAGCTGGAGGGCGGAGACGATCGTCGCGACGAAGGCCGCCACGATCGTCCAGTAGACGCCCCAGATGCCCGGTCCCT
>JBIPOQ010000097.1:0-9686 GCA_044379055.1 Myxococcota bacterium | reverse complement strand
GAGGGTCGCTCTTCGTCGCCGGTGTTCTTCGAGTCGAGCCCCGTCATCGGGTGGCTCTCGAGATAGGACTCCCACTCGATGTCCGCGATCTTGTCCGCGTCGGAGGGCGAGGTCTCGTCGCCCGTCGAGCCTTCGGTGCCGGTCGCGGCACCGTCGAAGGCGAGATCGCCGAGCTCGGGGAGGTCGGGGCCGTCTTCTCGCTCGCTGGCCGTCGGCGAATCGCCCGACCCGTCGGCCCCCGCGAAATCGAGCTCGCCCCGATCGTCGGCGCCGTCCTGGGCGGGTCCGTCGCCCCCGGCCTCGAGCGTCGCGTCGTCGCGCTCGCCCTGGGTCTCGTCCTCGAGATCGTTCTCCTCGAGGACCGGGTTTTCCTGGAGCTCCTGCTGGACGAGATTCACGAGCTCGAGCTGGTTCAGCTGCAGAAGCTTGATCGCCTGCTGCAGCTGGGGCGTCATGACCAGCTGCTGGGAGAGCTTGAGCTGCTGTTTCAGTTCGATCGCCATGAAGGCCTCTACTACCCGTACCCGATGCGCTCGCGTGATCCGCTCGCCGATTCCCGCGACGATCCGTTCCCCATGCGTCCCGGATCGCCCCCGGCCGCCCTACTTCGCGTCCTCTCGGTCGCCTGTCTTGAGACACAGGCGCCCAGACCGTTCAACCCAGGCGGAAATTCTTGCCGAGGTAGACCTCACGCACTTCCGGATCCGCCGCGATCTCCGCCGGGGCGCCCTGCCTCAAGATCGCGCCGTCCTTGATGATGTAGGCGCGGTCACAGATCGACAAGGTCTCGCGGACGCTGTGGTCGGTGATGATGACGCCGATGCCCCGGGCACGCAGCTGCTCGATGATTTTCTGGATGTCGATGACGGCGATCGGGTCGACGCCGGCGAAGGGCTCGTCGAGCAGCATGAAGCGCGGATCGAGGACCAGGGCGCGGGTGATCTCCACCCGCCGCCGCTCGCCGCCGGAGAGATCGGCCCCCTTGCGATTGGCCTTCTCCGTCAGCCCGAGCTCGGCGAGCAGCTCGGCCAGGCGCTGCTTGCGGCGATGGCGGTCGGGCTCGACCGTCTCGAGGATGGCATTGACGTTGTCGGCCACCGTGAGCTTCCGGAAGATCGAGGCCTCCTGGGGGAGGTAGGTGATCCCGAGGCGGGCCCGGCGGTACATGGACAGGTCGGTGATGTCCTGGTCGCCGAGGCGGACCTGGCCTTCGGTGGGCCGGACGGAGCCCGCGATCATGTTGAAGGTCGTCGTCTTGCCGGCGCCGTTCGGGCCGAGCAGACCGACGACCTCCGCCGGGTGGACGTCCAGATCGATGCCGCGAACGGCGACCTTCTCGCCGTACCGCTTGACCAGCCCACGCGCGATCAGGGCCTCTCCGCTCATGGCTTGCTCGCCGCCCCCGTGCACCGCGCGTCGGTGCCCTGCTTCGGACTGATGACGATCGAGGCCGCGCCCTCGACGCGCGCCTTGTTGGCTGCGAGGTCGAGCACGATCAGCTCGCCGCGCACGATGTCGCAGCCCTGGACGAGCTCGGCATGCCCCCGGCAGGTGATCTGCTGGCTCGTGCGTTCGTAGCGGGCCTCATCGCAGCGCGCCGAACGGTTGCCCTGCTCGACGCGGACGGTGCCGCGGGCGACGAGCTGTCGCGGCTCGGACTCGCCCTCGACGTACTCGGCTTCGAGGAAATCGCTGCGGAGCGTGAGGGTGTCCTGGTGGACCCAGACGCTGCCCGTGAAGACGAGGCGCCGCCCCTCCCCTTCGGCGACGATCTCGGCCTCGTCGGCCTTGATCTCGATCGGCGCGTCGCTCTTGAACTCCCCCAGGCCGAGCCGCGCGTCGACGCTGTCGGTCTTCTTCTTCCCACTGCCCGGCGCGCTCGGCGTCGAGGGACCGGCCGCGGCAGCGCCCGCCGCCTTCGTCGCCGCCTGGGGCTCGGCATTCGCCACCCGCTCGATCGGAGCGGGGCCCGCCGGCATCGAGCCGGGCTTGGCCGACACCGGCGGCGTCGGGTCGCTGCCCTCGGCGTAGGCCCCGGCCAGGGGATCGCCTCCGAGATCGCGCACGATCGCCGCGGCCAGCTGGTCGAGGGCCGAGCCGAGACCGGCACGCGCGGGCACGTGGACCGCATGGCGGAAGAGCTCGGCGCCCGAGTGTCCGGACCGGACGACCGCTTCGATCTGCCGGGCCTCGGTGCGGGGCACCGGGCGCTCGACCCGACCGACGACGACGTTGTCGACCGCCGCCTGGAAGGCCCAGGTCCGCACTGCATCCGGCCGCGGATCGAACGACCGCTCCGCAACGAAGCTCCCTGGCGCGAGCAGCCGCTCGACACCGAGTCGCGAGAAGCGCTGGGAGAGCTGCTGGGCGATCGACTCACCGTCGCCCTCGCCCGCGAACGGCGCAATCGCGATCCGCAGGCCCGGCTCGGCCGGACGATGCGATGCGCCCGCGTCGGCCCAGGCGAGTCCGGGCGCCATCACGAGCGCCATTCCCAGCGCCATTCCCAGCGTCGTTCTCAGCGCGATGACGAGCGGAAGCAAGGCGCTCATGGTTCCTGCACGACCGAAGCCCCGCCCTCGAGGCGGAAGCGCTGTTCGTCGACGAAATACCGGAAGCCACCCCCGCGATAGCTTCCCGCCCGGTCGACGATCACCACGGGCTCGTCCGTGTACAGGACCCGCTTCTCGTCATCATACGCCACCCAGCTCGCCTGGAACCTCCGGCCGCCCTCGATGGTGCCCGAAACGCTCCCTTCGGCGACGAAGGACTGGGTCGCGAGATTCAGCCGCCCACGCTCACAGCGCATCTCGAAGCCGGTCCGACCGGGCCCCGGGGCGACCGTGACCCGGACCTCCTCGAGGTCGGCCACCTGATGTTCCGGGTAGAAGCGCGCGCGCTCGGCGCGCAGCATGACCTCGTTCTCGGAGCCCTCGCTCGCGACGAAGGTCATGCCGACGACGTGGAGGATCTGGCCGGGCTCGCCCTCGAGCCAGTGGAGATCGGGGGCCGCGGCGACGCTGGCCGAGGCCACGAACAGAGCCAACACACCGGCCCGTCCGACACCTGCTCCGGCGCGAAGCCGGCGTGCGATCCAGGCCAGCCGTGTCCGCACTCAGTCCTCGTGTCCGAAGATCGTCTTGAGGGGCTCACGGTTGCCGAGCCAATGGGCCGGTCGCAGCAACAGGTAGTCGATCGCGACGCCGACGGGATGCAGCACGTAGGCGATGATGCGCAGCGGATGGCCGGCGCTCTTCTCGTCGTAGTCGTCGGCGCGGCTCGGCGTCGCCGAGGCGATCGCCATCATCGCGAGCGCCAGCAACGTCAGGGCGAATCGCTGGAGCGTTCGCAGCCGGAACCGGGATCGGAGCGTTCGAGACGGTCTTCGGTCGTTCATGGCGGTGTCCTCGCGGCGATGGCTGCCTCGCCTATCGGTCGGGTCCTGCGACCCGTTCACCCTTCGTTCCGGATCTTCTCGCGTGTCGCACACGGAACGCGTCCCGCGAAGGACCGCCCCGGTCGCCTCTTCGTTCCCCTCGACCCCGGTCGGGCTTGCCGGCCCGGGTCGGACCCGAACCGGGCACCCGCTCCCTGGCCCGATGCGCAGCTTACCCGGTCTGCGCCAAGGGAGCCCGAGGGGCCTCCCCTGAATCCCAAGGGGCCGATCGCCGACCCCGTCCCCGCCCTGGCCTGTCGAGAGTCGATCTTTTCCTGCCCTACCCCGGCCGAAACGAGATCTTGCTCGTTTCAGGGGCTACTTTTCGGAGCCGAAGCCGACCCTCGATCAATCGTTGGCGCCTTCGATGCCCGCTTTTGAGAAAGAATCCCGATCGTGGCATGCCTGTTCGTCCGATCTATGCAACATTGGGGTCGAGAGGCCGGACTCGCGCGACGTGGAGCGGACGAATCGGGGCCGAGAGCGATCGAAGCCCGAGCAGAAGGCCTTCCCCGTGACGAATGGAGAGGCCCCTGAACCCTAAGCTCGGGCCTGGCCCAGAGCGTCGGGGCAAAGATGGCGCCTCGATCGGGGATCTGTCTGGAAAGCCCGGGTCGCCGCCGGGCGTTCCTGGGGATCGGGACGAAGAGAGGAAAGAAGATGGAGCCGAGAGTGCCGACCGGAGCCGAGAAGCTGATCCAGTGCCTGGAGCGGGAGGGGGTCGAGTACATCTTCGGGTACTCGGGCGGCGCCGCGATGCCGATCTTCGACGCCCTCGTCGACTCGGAGATCAAGCTGATCCTCGTGCGCCACGAGCAGGGCGCCGCGCACATGGCCGACGGCTACGCGCGCGCGACGGGCAAGCCCGGCGTGGTGCTGGTGACCTCCGGTCCCGGAGCGACGAACACGGTGACCGGCCTGCTGACGGCCCACATGGACTCGGTCCCGATGATCGTCCTCACGGGCCAGACCATCACGTCCATGCTCGGCAAGGACGGCTTCCAGGAAGCCGACGTCACCGGCATCACCTACGCCGTCGTGAAGCACAGCTACCTCGTGAAGAAGGCCGCCGACATCCCGCGCGTGACGCGCGAGGCGTTCCACATCGCGACGACCGGCCGGCCCGGGCCGGTCCTGATCGACCTGCCCAAGGACGTGACCCAGGGCCCCTGCGACGCGCCCTTCGTCGACGACGTCCACCTGCCCGGATACACGGTGCCGTCCCACGGCGACCCCGCCGCGATCCGCCGCGCCGCGGACCTGCTGCAGAGCGCGCGGCGGCCGGTGCTGTACGTCGGCCACGGGGCGGTCATCTCCGGGGCGGGCAAGGCCGTGATCCGGCTCGCCGAGAAGCTGCGCGCACCGATCGTGAACACGCTGCTCGGCAAGGGCGCCGCGGACGAGACCCACCCGCTGCATCTCGGCATGCTCGGCATGCACGGCACCGCCTACGCCAACAAGGCCGTCGACGGCTGCGACCTCATCATGGCGATCGGCGCCCGCTGGGACGATCGCATCACGGGCAAGCTCGACGAGTTCTGCGTCGACGCCATCAAGATCCACATCGACGTCGACCCCGCCGAATTCGGCAAGATGGTGACGCCCGACGTCGCGATCGCCGGCGACGCGAAGCTCGTGCTCGAGGAGATGATCCCCCTCGTCTCCGCCGGTGACACCAAGGAGTGGCTCGATCAGTGCACGATCTGGCGTCAGCGCTACCCACTTCGTTATGCAAAGCAGGGTGGGCTGCGGGCCCAGCAGGTGCTCGATCGGCTGCACGCCGTGACGAAGGGCGACGCGATCATCACGACCGACGTCGGCCAGCACCAGATGTGGGCCGCCCAGTTCTGCCTCTCGACGACGAATCGACACTGGATCTCGTCGGGCGGCGCCGGCACGATGGGCTTCGGCTTCCCCGCGGCAATCGGCGCGCAACTCGGTTGTCCGGACAAGAAGGTCTGGGCGGTCGTCGGCGACGGCGGCTTCCAGATGACCCAGGCCGAGCTCGCGACGGCCTCGATCCAGAAGCTCCCGACCAAATGCCTGATCATCAACAACAACTACCTGGGCATGGTCCGGCAGTGGCAGGAGCTCTTCTTCGACAACCGCCTCTCCGGCGTGGATCTCGTCGGCAATCCGGATTTCGTGAAGCTCGCCGAGGCCTATGGCGTGAAGGCGTGGCGGATCCGGCGACCGGCGGACGTCGATCGGATCCTCGCGAAGGCCCAGGCCTGGAACGAAGGGCCCTGCGTCGTCGTCGCCGAGGTCGTGAAGGAGGACAACGTCTTCCCGATGATCCCGGCCGGCGCCCCCATCTCCGGCATGATCATCGAAAAGCCCAAGGAGAAGATGGCGAAGCCGACCGGGAGCACCTGAGCCCGGGCGGGCGCCCCGCGCTCGCGCCCCGCCGCATTCCGAGCCCCGACCGCACGATCGAAGCAGACGACCGAGGAACACGAAAATGTCGAGCCCGAGCCCCTACGAGACCCCTGCCCGCCGCCGCGTGCTCGCCCGCGCGAAGACCCCGGCCCCCGCGCCGGCGCCCGCCGGCCTCCACACGATCTCGCTGCTGGTCCGCGATGCGCCGGGCGTGCTCGTGCGGGTCGCAATGGTCTTCTCGCGCCGCGGGTATAACATCGAGAGCCTCGTCGTGAGCCCGAGCGCCGAGGCCGGCTTCTCGCGCATGACGGTGACCTGCTCCGGCGACGGCGCGATCCTCGAGCAGATGATCCGCCAGCTCTCGAAGCTCGTGGACGTGGTCCACGCCCTCGACCACACGACGAGCGATCGCTACGAGACCGAGATCGCGCTCATCAAGGTCCGCTGCGCGGGACAGTCGCGGCGCGAGGTGCTCGAGATCGCCGAGCATTTCAACGCCAAGGTCGTCGACTACGCCCCGGAGAGCGTGATCTTGCGTGTCTACGGCAGCAGCGAGAAGCTCGACGCGATGGTGTCGCTCTTCATGCCCGACCAGATCGTCGATCTCGTCCGCTCGGGCAAGATCGTGATGGCGCGCGCCCTCGACATGACCTGAACCGAGCGGCGCTGGAGCGTTCCGCTCGGAAGGCCTCAGTGGCTCGTGCGTCCGCGTCCGTGGCGGGCCAGGACCTGGATCCGCCAGAGGCGGCGACGCAGGCCTTCGCGAAAGGCCGGGTCGGGCAGCGGGACGAGCCCCGCCGAAAGACCGCGATCACCGCTCACGAAATCCTCGAAGTCCCGCGCCCGGGCCCCCCGGAAGCCCGCAGCCCGCAGAGCCTCGCTGCCGAACGCCGTCGAGAGCGCGAGCACGCCCCGGATCGATCGGGACGCGAGACGTTGCGGCGTACCGGACCGACCCGACGCCCCCGTCGAGTCCGCCCCTTCTCCCCGGAGCCTCTTCATGCCAGGTCCTCCGCGGACGGAGTCCAGGCGGTTCCCGGCAGGGCCGTCTCGAAGAAGATCCGCTTCACGCGATACAGGCTCGACCGCACCGCATCGCTCGTGCGATTCGTGCGGCGCGAGATCTCGGGAATCGAGAGATTCTCGAGATGCCGCATCGTGAAGATCTCGGCCTGCCAATCGGCGACCTGCCCGAGGCGCTCGGAGAGCTCGTCGCCGAAACGATGCAGGTCGAGCAGGTCGTCGGGCGACGGCGGCGCCAGGGCGGCGGAGGGGATCAGCTCGCTCTCCTCGACGAGGTCGATCCGGTCGTTCTGGGTCCGGGCGCGGCGCAGGGCGTTGTTTGTCGTGTTCTTCGCGATGCCGTAGATCCAGGACAACAGCGACGATTGGCCGCGGTAGTTCTCGAAGGAGCGGAAGACCGCGATGAAGGTCTCCTGCACGATCTCCTCGCACTCGGCGTGGTTGCGGATCCGCGCGTAGACGAAGTTGTAGATGCGCTGGAAATAACGTCCGTAGAGCTCGCCGAAATGGGCCTCGCTCTGGGCACGCAGGCCCTCGAGGAGCTCCTGATCCGTCATCGTGGAGACGCGCGGCGGCGGCGGCGCGGCCGCTTTCCGGGCCGAGCGGGGGCGGCTCGCTGGCTTCGAGGCGCTCTTCGAGCGCCTGGCCTTGCGAGCGGCCGGAAGCCGCTTGCCGGGCTCCAGGGACGATCGCTCGTCCGGATCACCGTCTACACGATCGAGAGCCAGGTCCAGAGCGAGATCAGCATGTTCGGCGTACACGTCGACAGCGACGGACGCCTCAGCAGCAGGCGTACGAGACAAAACGGCCTTCTCCCCGCGCCCGCAAGCGAGCGCGATGCCGCGTCCCGGATCCCAGAGATCGACAGGGTCCCCCCGTGTCATAGAGGGAGTGACCGTTTGAGCGCCGACGTGGCGCGCGCCGAAGGGAAAAATCGCCAGTTGCGCTCGAATCGGCCGAGCTGCCGGCCTCTTGCCGCTGGCCTGCGTCCGGCGGACGTCCGGGCGGACCCGGCCCGCCCGGCGAGCCCCGCCGAAGCGGGCCCCGCGGACGGGCCGGAAGTCTCAGCCCTGCAGGAGCGAGAGCGCCGCCTGGCTCGAGACGTTCGCCTGGGCCAGCACGGAGATGCCCGCCTGCTGGAGGACCTGGTTGCGGGTCAGCTCGGCGGTCTCCGAGGCGAAGTCGACGTCGCGAAGCCGCGAGTCGGCCGCCGCCGTGTTCTCGACTGCGATCGCGATCGAACGGATCGCCGATTCGAGCCGGTTCTGGGCGGTACCGAACGATGCCCGGAGCGAGGCGACGACGCCTACCGCGCTGTCGAGCAGCGCGAGCGCCGAGAGCGCGCCGCTGGCGCTCGAGACGGCGAGCCCGTTGATCCCGATCGAGCTGGCCGTCGCGTTCACGGCGCTGACGGTGAAGCGATCGTCGTTGCCGGCGCCGGTGCCGATCTGGAAGGTGATCGGGGCCCCGGACTGGAGGATCTGGAGGCCGTTGAACTCGGTGATCGACGCGATGCGGTCGACCTCCGCGAGCAGGCCCTGGAACTCGAGGTCGACGGTCTGACGCTCCGCCGGACCGAGGGTCCCGTTGGCGGACTGGATCGCGAGCTCCCGCAGACGGATCAGGATCGAGCTCGTCTCGTTGAGCGCGCCTTCCGCGATCTGCAGCAGCGAGATGCCGTCATTGGCGTTGCGCTGGGCCTGCTGCAGGCTCCGGATCTCCGCGCGGAACTGCTCGGAGATGCCGAGACCTGCCGCGTCGTCGGCGGCGCGGCTGATGCGGAGACCCGACGAGAGCCGCTGGAGCGACTTCCCGAGGCGGTCGGTCGTGTTGACCAGGTTCCGCTGTGCATTGATCGAGCTGATGTTCGAGTTGACCCGCAATCCCATGCTGGATTCTCCTGATTCGCAAAGTTCGCCGGCGCACGCGTCGCTCTGCGCACCCCCCTGGCCTGCGCCGCCGACCGCACCGCAAGGGCCGATTGCAATCGCGATGCCACTCCTCCGCACCCGTCTTGCCGACCGCGCCAAACGCTCTCGACGGCGTGGCTTCGCGCTCACGGCGGCAGAGGCGCCGGCCGGGGCGAGGCCGCGCAAGCTGCACGTTTCGCCCTGAACCCGAGCGTTTCAGCCTGAAAGGCCGAGCCGGTAATCGCTGCCGCGCGACACGGTTTTGCGTGGACGACGGCGCAGAAGCGGAAGTCTCGACGGCGGCATCGCACGCTCTTTCGGAGCGAGGCGCGGAAGGCGGGCCGTCGACGCGGGGCGCGCCTCGTCGCGAGCACGCGGCGGCCGGGCGGAGCGATCCCGACGAGAGGGAGGAAGCCCGCTCGCAAACCCCGGCGGATCGGCGTGTCTCGGGTCAGCCCTCGGCGGAGCGCTCGCCGTCTTCCGGCTCGGGGGGCGGCAGATCCTCGAGCTCGCCCCCGCGCGTCGCACAGTCGGCGGCGCGCATGAACTGGACACCGCCCGCCCCATGGCAGCGGACGAGGCGATCGAGGTCGCCGGGATCCGCGCCGCGCGGGGCCGAGGTCGACGCGTCGGCCGGGGCGCCCTCGGATTCGGCGAGCGGAGACGGCGACGTCGCGCCCTCGGCCTCCGAAGCGGAGGCGCCCGAGGCCTCGGCCGCGAGCTCGGCCTCGAGGCGCTCGAGCTGCTCGAGGTCGCTCTCGACGCCGACGGGCGTCGCCGTGACGATGCGGACGCCGACGAGGGCGCCGACGAGGGCCAGCCCCGCCGTCAGCTTCGCGCCGGCCCGCCAGAGGGCCTTCGACAGGTAGGGTTCCATGGCGACCGGATCGGTGGACCCGAGCGGGGCCTTGAGTCGACCCTGCTGCTCGGCGCCCGGC
>JBIPOQ010000596.1:0-2641 GCA_044379055.1 Myxococcota bacterium | reverse complement strand
GATCCCGAAGATCCCCGGGCTCGAGAAGTTCCGCGGCCCGGTGATGCACACGACGCGTTGGGATCCGACGGTCCCGCTCGAGGGCAAGCGCATCGCCCAGATCGGGACCGGCGCGTCCGGTGCCCAGCTCGCCGTCGCGATCGCGCCGAAGGCGCGCCAGCTGACGATCTTCCAGCGTTCGCGCCACTGGCTGCTCAACAATCCGAGCGCCGGTCAGCCGGTGCCGGACGGCGTCAAGTGGGCGCTCCGGAACATTCCGAAGTACGCGGAGTGGTACCGCTTCCGCGCCTACTGGTTCGCCGCGGACGGGCTCTTTCCGAACGTGTTGCGCGATCCCAGCTGGCCGCATCAGGACCGATCCGTCTCGGCCGGCAACGACGCGATGCGCGAGTTCACCCTCGCCTACTACCGCGAGAAGCTCGCCGATCGCCCGGACCTGCTCGAGAAGGTCGTCCCCGACCTCCCCATCTTCTCGAAGCGGATCGTGATGGACACGGGCTATCTCGATACCTTGAAGCGGCCGAACGTCGAGCTCGAGATCGATCCGATCGAGCGGGTGACCGAGACGTCGATCGTGACGCGGTCGGGGCGCGAGCATCCGGTCGACGTGATCGCGCTCGCGACGGGCTTCGAGGTCGCGAAGATGCTGGGGCCCCTGCGCGTGATCGGCCGCGGCGGACGGGATCTCGGCGCGGAGTGGGGCGAGGAGGATCCGAGGGCCCATCTCGGGATCCAGGTCCCGGGCTTCCCCAATTTCTTCATGACCGGCGGGCCGAACTCGGCGCCGAACCACGCGGCGGGCCAGAACATCGTCTCCGAGTGTCAGGTCCACTACATGATCGAGTGCCTCGACCATGCCCGGGCCCGGGGCGCACGGACGATCGAGCCGACCGAAGCCGCTTACGAGGCCTTCAATCGGAAGATCGACGAACGCATGCCGCAGATGATCTGGTCCCACCCCAGGGCGAACAGCTACTACCGCAACAGCCGGGGTCGCATCTATCTGTCCTGGCCCTATCGTCTCGTCGACTATTTCGAGGCGACCCGCGGCCCGAAGCCCGAGGACGTCCGCCTCGATTGATCCGAAGAGCGAGCGGCGAGCGGCCGTTCTCGCAAGCGTCCCGAATCCCCGCCCGACCCAGGAGCCTCTCATGCCCCTCGATCCCCAGGTCGCTGCCCTGCTCGCCCCCGCGCCGGAAGGCTTCGAGATGACGAGCCTCCCCGTCGACGTGCTGCGCAAGTACGTGCGCGAGTCGTCGACGGCGTATCCCAAGCTCGCCGTGCCCCTCGCGAGCATCGTCGATCGATCGATCCCCGGTCCGGGCGGCCCCCTGCCCGTCCGCCTCTATACCCCCGTCGGCCAGGGACCCTTTCCGATCGTCGTCTACTTCCACGGCGGCGGCTGGGTCGTCGGTGACCTCGAGACCCAGGACATGATCTGTCGCGGGCTCTGTCATGGCGCGCGCTCGGTCGTGATCTCCGTCGACTATCGCCTCGCCCCCGAGCACCGGTTCCCGGCGGCGGTCGAGGACGCCTTCGCGGCGACCCGCTGGGCGGCCGACCAGGCGGCACAACTCGGCGGCGACGCGCGCCGCCTCTCGGTGGCGGGCGACAGCGCGGGCGCGAATCTCTCGGCGGCCGTGGCCCTCCGCGTCCGCGACGAGCAGGGCCCGGCGCTGCGCGCCCAGATCCTGATCTACGGCTCCTGCAACTACCCCTCCGAGCGGACGCCCTCGGCAGACGAGTTCGCGAGCGGTCCGATCCTGACCGATGCCGCGGTCGACTATTTCTGGAAGCAGTACCTCGCCGATCCGGCCGTCGAGCAGGCGCATCCCTGGGCTTCCCCGATCCGCGCCGCGAGCCACCAGGGCCTCGCACCGGCCTTCGTCGCGAGCGCCGAGCTCGACCCGACCCGCGACGACGGCGAGCGTTATGCGGAGAAGCTCCTGCGAGCGGGCGTCCCGACGGAGAGCCGCCGCTATCCCGGCATGCCGCATGGATTCGTTTCCTGGGTCGGCCTCGTCGATCAGGCCCAGCGCTGCCTCGACGACGCCTGCGCCTTCCTGGCGAGACACAACGACTAGATTCGAGGAGATTTCGATGGCCAATCCGACGGAAGCATTTCGAGGCGGCGTCGCCGTCATCACCGGCGCAGGCAGCGGGATCGGCGAGGGACTCGCGCGCACCGCGGCCGAGCTCGGCATGCGGGTCGCGCTCGCGGACATCGCAGTCGACCGGATGGAGCGGGTCGCCGCAGACATCCGCGCCGCCGGCGGCGAGGCGATCACGGTCCCGACCGACGTCGCCGACCCGGCCGCCCTCGACCGGCTCGCGGCGACGGTCCACGAGCGCCTCGGCGACGTGCGACTGCTCATGAACAACGCCGGCATCGAGATCCTCGGCTTGAGCTGGGAGCTGCCGCTCGAGGTCTGGGAGCGGGCGATCCGGATCAACGTGCTCGGCGTGATCCACGGCGTGCGCGCCTTCGTCCCGCGCATGCTGGCGGCGGGCAAGCCCGCCTTCATCGGGAACCTCTCGTCGATCGGCGGCCTCAGCATGATGGCCGTCCAGACGCCCTACATCCTGTCGAAGCACGCCGTGCTGTCGTTCAGCGAGTGTCTCCGCATGGAGATGGATCTCG
>JBIPOQ010000595.1:0-2644 GCA_044379055.1 Myxococcota bacterium | reverse complement strand
CCAGGCCATCGTGCTGCTCCCGACCCGCGAGCTCGCGAACCAGGTCGCGCGGGAGCTCGATGCCCTCGGCCAGTACCGCGGCGTGCGAACGCTCCCGATCTACGGCGGCGTCGCCTACGGACCGCAACTCGAAGGCCTCGACAAGGGCGCCCACATCATCGTCGGCACCCCCGGCCGCATCCTCGACCATCTCAAGAGCGGCCGCATGGATCTCGGCGCGACGAAGGTCCTCGTGCTCGACGAGGCCGACGAGATGCTCGGCCTCGGCTTCTGGCCCGACATGAAGGAGCTCGCGAGCTACCTGCCGAAGAAGCGCCAGTCGCACCTCTTCTCGGCGACGATGCCCGAGCGCGTCCGCTCCCTCTCGCGCTTCTTCCTGAACAACGCCGAAGACGTCACGATCGATCGCGACAACGCCGCGCCGCAGCAGATCGAGCACTACTACTACGTCTGCACCGCCTCCGAGAAGGAATCGGTCCTCGCCCGCATCCTCGCCTACGAGGAGCCGGAGAGCGCGATCATCTTCTGCAACACGAAGGCCGACGTCCGCTTCATCACCGCCTATCTCGCCAAGCGCGACTTCAACGTCGACCAGATCTCCGGCGATCTGCCGCAATCCGCCCGCGAGAAGGCGATGAACAAGATCAAGGCCGGCAACCTGCGCTTCCTCGTCGCGACCGACGTCGCCGCCCGCGGCATCGACATCAGCGATCTCGCCTACGTCATCAACTACACGACCTCGGATTCGCCCGAGGTCTACGTCCACCGCACCGGCCGCACGGGCCGCGCCGGCAAGTCCGGCATCGCGATCTCGCTGGTCTCCGGCCTCGACATCGGCAACTTCAAGTTCATGCAGACCGTCTCCGGCATCACGGTCAAGGAAAAGAAGGTGCCGACCGAGCGCGACATCGCGCAGAAGGCCGAGGAGCGGTCGCGCCAGAAGTCCGAGGCCGAGCTCGAGCAGCTGATCGAGAAGGCGAAGGAGCGGCTCGCGACGATTCCGCACGCCGAGGTCCTGATGCGGGCCGAGCGGATCCTGCCCTTCGTGAAGCGGCTCGCGGGCAACGACGACGGGCTCGAAGAGCTCGCGAAGGTGTGTGCGGCGTATCTGCTCGAGCCTGGGGCGGGACGTGCCGCGGCCGGCCCGGCGCGCGCGGCCGACGACGAGACGGAGGACGCCGAACGCGGCGCCGAAGCTCCGGCGCGCTCGGGCGGGGCAGCGGGCGCGGACGAAGACGACGCGGCCCACGATCGCGATCGCGCAAACCAGGCCCCGTCGGCCGGCGGCGGCCCGGAGGGTCGGCGGCGACGGAGCGGGGGCGGACGCAGCGGCGGCGGTGGCGGTCGCGGCGGACGCGAGGGCGGTCGATCGGGCGGCGGAGATCGCGGTCGTTCCGGGTCGGGCGGCAGCAGCGGCGGCGGCAGTGGAGCCGGCGGCGGCGGCGCGAGACGCCGACCGCGCTGAGTCCGGCTGCCCGACGAAGGCGCCCGATGTACCGACTCTATTCCTGGGAGCACAGCTATTTCTCGGGCAAGGTGCGCGCCTATCTCCGCTTCAAGCAGCGGATGGGCGCCCTCGGTCCCGGCTTCGAGGACATCCTCGCGACGCCCGAGCTCCTCGCCGGGCTGCTCGCGCGCAAGTCGGGGAGCGGGGCGGTGCCCCAGCTCGAGATGCCCGATGGGACCTGGGTCCAGGACTCGAGCGGGATCCTCGACGCCTGCGAACGCGCCCATCCCGAATGGCCGATCGTTCCCGATCCGCGCGAGCGACCGCGCCAGCACCTCGCCGCCTACCTGATCGAGCTGCTCGCCGACGAGTGGCTCGTCGTGCCCGCCTTCTGGCAGCGCTGGTTCTTCAGCGAGAACGGCCGCGAGCCGAGCCATCGCGCCTTCAACGAGCAGCAGTGGGGGGCCTTCCTCGCCGCCGGCCAGGACGGCCATGCGCGGCGCGCCGCGGGCGCCGGCTTCTTCGAGGCGGCCTTCGGCATCTCGGATACGCGCAGGCATCCGAAAGGCGTCTACGCGGGCCTCGTCCATCTCGGCTGCGACGCCCGGACCGAGCGCGCCTGGCAGGCGAGCCAGCACCGCCTGCTCGTCCACCTCGAGGCCCATTTCGCGAGACACGATTTCGTGTTGGGCGGCCGGCCGAGCCTCGCCGACTTCGGCCTGCTCGGCCCCCTCTACGCCCATCTCTACCGCGACCCCGTCGCCGGCTTCGCGCTCCGCACGCATTTTCCGCTCGTCACCGAATGGGTCGAGCGGACCAACGGCGAGGGCGCCCTCAACGCGCGGGCGTTCGGCCAGCAGCTCTACTCCCTCGGCGACGATGCCCGGCTCGTCGGACGACCGGCCTCGAGCGACGGCGCCGAATGGCTCCCCGACGATGCGATCGCGGCGACGCTCGATCCGGTCGTCGCCGTCTTCTTCGAAGAGATGTGGCCCTGCCTGCGCAGCGCCCGCGAGGCGCTCCGCGCCTGGCTCGCGACAGGGGCGCACGCATCGAACGAAGAGCGCGAGCTGCCGGGCAAGACCTTCTTCGCGACGCCCGGCTTCGAGGCGCTCCAGACCGGCGACGGTCCGCTGACCCATGGGTTCGAGATCGGGGGGATCGCCGCGCGGCGGATGGTGGTCCCGTATCAGTTCT
>JBIPOQ010000633.1:0-2645 GCA_044379055.1 Myxococcota bacterium | reverse complement strand
ATACATGTTGCCAGAATCGTGATTAGACCCGTCGCTCGAGAATTATTCGTGCATCCCCAACGCGAACAGCGCCGAAGCTGAGGGGGAGTCTGAAGGAGAGATCATCCCCTCGAGGATCCTGGACATTCCGAGTACGGACTATTGGTTCAAGGTCGTCGGCATGCTCCAGCATAACTGGGCCTTGGTTGTCCCGAATGATGAGGGAACGACCACAACCTTCTTCATCAGCGACACATCCGGCGTTTTCGACCGATTATCGTTCGCGACCCTTGCCGATGCGGCGGCTGCCCTCGCGCGCAATGCGTCTATTCGCCTCGCCGACGACGAAGACGCCCAGGAGTTCATTCGTCCCCCTTCCCCTCTATTTCGGGAGCGCCCGCACCCAAACGGCCCGGTCTACTCCGCGGGCCGACTGTGGAAATGAGCTCGAAACCAGGTGGATTCGTTGATTCATGGGAATCCGAGAACAACTCATCTCTGGACGAGACCGGGAATGCCGACGCAGCACGAACAGTCTGTTGACGAATATCGAGCGGCGGGGCATACCGCGGCGTGGCGCTACCCGGCAAAGCAGTGAAGGGAGACTCAGTCTAAGAGTCAACGGCTCACTGGCTCAAACGAGAATTCGAACGAGCCTCATCAAGAAGAACTCGAAGCTCCCCCACTGCTGCTTTCAGGTCGGAAATCTCTGCACGCTCCTGAATCGTTGCCGCGACCTCCTGGTCGTCTGGCGAGAGAAACCATGCGGCGACAATCCCGGAGAGCGTCCCGAACAGACCCACGCCAGCCGTCATCAACATCGCGGCGATCGCGCGCCCCTCGGACGTGACCGGAAACCGATCGCCATAACCAACCGTGGTGATGGTTGTGACGGCCCACCACAAAGCATCTTCTGCAGATCGAATATTCGCGCCATCGGCATCGAGCTCAAAGGAAAGAATCGCGACCGCGGAAAAGACGATCATCGAAAAAGACACCGAAAGGACGGAAAAAAAGGCGGATTCCGCCCGGTGCTTCAATACATAGGTGACGAGCATTCGCGTCGCCCGCAAAGCACGGAGCACTCGAAGAATTCTCAGCGCTCTCGCAACCCGACCAGCGCGAAGCCCTCCCACCATTGGGACAGATGACAACAAATCAATCCAGCCCCAGGTGTAGAAGTACCTGAAGCGGTCTTCGGCAACGACCAACTGGCGTCCAAAATCGAAGAGGAAGAGACCACAAACTGCCCAGTCGACGATCTCGAGAACTCGAGACGCTTCTCGTGGCAATTGCACAAGAGTCGAAATCGCGAGTTCAGAAATCGCGTAAACGCACAAGAAAAGCATGAAGAGCTGGTAGGCGTAGTTGATCGGCTTACCGGCGAACTCAGTCGTCTCAGTTGTCATCGCATTTCTCTCCCAGAACACCTCTCGAGCAGAGAACGATTCCGAAACACTTCAGACACGCGCCGTGCGCTTCGTAATCGCGATGCATCCAAGACATTCCGCGGGTCTGGATCGAGAGAGCTCTAGACGTGACGAAAATCAGGGACGAGGCGGAACCCATCCGGCCGCCCTCGCTTCGTCCTCAGTACAGAACCACCGCTCCCCTTTATCCGCGGAAATCTTCGTGCTCTCATACGACCGACTTCCCGGCACATGAAAGATATGCCCTCTTTTGCCGATGTTTCCCTTGATCACGCAATTGCCCGGCAGCCCCTTGGAACCTTGCCCCTGAGACTCAAAGACCTTCTCATTCGCAAGCTCTGCCGATTGCCTCATTACGGCGATGCAATCCGCGACAGTTTCATCGGCGTAATCAGCACCAGGCCCGATTCCTCCTCGCCGTCCATGTCTCCACTCCCACGGCGCACGCCACTCGTCTGACGGCAAAGACCAGAGCCCGCGTCGGGCGACGCGAGCAGAGCCTTCCCAATCGCAATACTCTTCGTCGTCCAGGTATTGACGGTAAGCCCAGGCATTGCCCTGCTGAACCATCCAGGCGTTGACATTCTGATCGGCGAGATAGACAACAGCGACCAACCGCTCGTACCGATCCTGCGCGGTGACCGCCAAGGTGACCTCTTGACCACCTAATCGGCGAGCAAGAGCCGCCGTCGCTTCGCGCCCCCATGGCTGACTTGCTTCAGGAGCATCGATTGAATCCAACCGGTCAGCGATCGAACCAGAGTCGAGCATCACCTTGATCGTGTCACCGTCCGTCACGTGCACGACCGTTCCGACGAGGACGATCTCTTCCCACGCCCATGCCGAGAAGGGGATCCAAATACCCAGCAGGCCAACTGCAACAGAATGGACAATCAAAGAAGCCGGCCGCGCAATTGCATACACCTCACAGTGGAGTCTGAATCCCCTTCGAACTCGGATCGAGAACACACGAGTCGAAATCACTCACTCTCCCAAGATGGCCACCACGCCCCCACGCCGAGAGGCGAAATCTCCGGCCCGCGCTGATCGATGAGAGAAGCTTCGCGTGCTTGTTCGTCGGAGCGTGCTCTTCCACGATCGCTTGATCAGACGGTCCATTCAACCGTCCCCGAATCACGGGTCGGCAGTCGCTCGTGTGGGAAGATCGTTGATGGCGGCGCGGATCGGGCGCGATTCGATGGCGGGAGCTGGGAAGAGCATTATCGAGGCCGGAAC
>JBIPOQ010000594.1:0-2646 GCA_044379055.1 Myxococcota bacterium | reverse complement strand
CGGGGACGATCCACTTGTCGGCCCCGGTCATGCGGACCGCGGCGGTGATGACGGCGGCGACCGGCGCGAGCGTGTTCACGGCGATACCGGCCGGCGAGAGCTCGGCGGCGATGCCGGCGGTCAATCGATCGAGGGCGGCCTTGCTCGCGGCGTAGAGGTGGGCCCCGCCATTGATCTGATAGGTCTCGAAGGGCGGGCCGACGGGCAGCTTCGCGGTCGCGGACGAGATGTTGACGATCCAGCCGCGGCCCTTCTCGCGCATCGCGGGCACGACGAGCTGCGAGAGATGGAAGGCCGCCTCGACGTTGACGCCGAAGGTCAGCGCGAAATGGCTCGCCGTCAGCTTCTCGAAGGTCTTGTGGGGACCGGCGGCGGCGTTGTTGACGAGGATGTCGATCGGTCCGAGCTCGGCGCGGCACTTCTCGACGAGCGCGACCCGCGACTCCGCCTTCGCGACGTCGCCCTGGATCGCGACCGCCCGTCCGCCGGCCGCGACGATCCGCTCGACCGTCTCGCGCAGGGAGCCCGGCTCCTTGCCCTTCGGCTCGTCGAGGCTCCGCGCGACGCAGGCGACGCTCGCCCCGGCCGAGGCCAGGCGCTCGGCGATGCCGGCGCCGATGCCGCGGCTCGCCCCGGTCACGAGGGCGACCCGGCCCGTGCACTCCTCGATCGTGTTCCCCGTCTGCGTGGCCATCGGGCGCTCCTCCTTGGCGTTTCGGTCGTTGCTTCGGTCGGCGGCTCGGTCCGCGATTCGGTCCGCGGTTCGGGCAGAGCCTCGGTTGACGCTTCTGGCCCGACTGGGCTACCTGGATAGAACCATGACTAAGACAAACAACGGATAGCATGCCCGCGACCCGACCGGCCAGACCTGAGAGCGCCCCTGCGTCGGGACCGGCGGGTCCCGGAGCCGCGGCGGAATCCGGTGCCGGAGCCCCCGCCATCGACGTCGCGCTCGAGCGCGCCCTCGAAGAGCTCTTCCGCCTCGGCGCCAACAAGCGCTTCAACCACCACCAGGCGATCGCCGTCGGCGCCGTCGTGACGCGAGCCGGTTATGCGGCCCTGCGCAGCCTCCAGGACCATGGCGCGCTCTCCGTCCGCCGTCTGGCCGAGGCCTGCGCGATGGACGCGGCGACGGCCAGCCGACAGATCCTGCCCCTCGTCGAAGAGGGGCTGGTCGAGCGAAGCGGCGCGGAGGGCGACGCGCGGCAGGTCGTGCTCCGCCTGACGCCGCGCGGCCGCGAGGTCTACGAGCGCATCGCCGACTATCGGCTCGGCCAGCTGACGAGCGTGCTCGAAGCCTGGCCGGAAGAGGATCGTGCGCGTCTGACGGACCTCGTCTCGCGTCTCGCCCGGGATCTCGCCCGCCTGCCTCGCGAGAGTCCGACGCGAGGCCCCCGAGCCGCCCGCCCGGCTCGCTGAAAGCTTTCGTTCTTCGCCACCCAACCCCGAAAAGGAGCTCCCCATGAGAATCCAGCCCCGAGTCGTCCGCTACGGCGGCGCCATGTTCGACCAGACCGAGATCGATGCGGTGATGGGTCAGATGCAGAACCCGCTCGGTCTCATCCCCGGCAAGAAGGTCCACGAGTTCGAGGCCCGCGTCGCCGAGTTCATGGGCAAGAAATACGGCGTGATGGTCAACTCCGGCTCTTCCGCGCTGATGGTCGCGATGCGCCTCGCGCAGCTGCCGCGGGGCTCCGAGGTCATCACGCCGGTGTTGACCTTCTCGTCGGACGTCGCCGCGATCTACCACGTCGACTGCACGCCGGTCTTCGTCGACGTCGGCCTCTCCGACTACCAGATCCGCGTCGACCAGATCGAGGCCGCGATCGGCCCGAAGACGAAGGCGATCCTGATCCCCGACCTCGTCGGCGGCATCTGCGACTGGGACATCGTCCGCAAGATCGCCGACAAACACGATCTGTTCGTCATCCACGACAGCGCCGACACCCTCGGCGGCAAGCTCCGCGGCCGCCATACGGCCAGCCGGGCCGACATCTCGATCACGAGCTTCTCGATCTTCCACATCATCACCGCGCTCGGCAACGGCGGCATGGTCTTCTTCGACGACGAGAAGTACTTCGACCGATCGCTCTCGCTGCGCGCCTGGGGCCGCTCCTCCGAGAAGTGGATGCACGGCACGAAGGCCGGAAGCTCCGACGGCCGCTTCCTCGAGAAGGTCGACGGCATCGACTACGACGCGCTCTTCATCTTCGAGGAGAACGCCTACGGCTTCATCCCGAACGAGTGCGGCGCCGCCTTCGGCGTCGAGCAGATGAACAAGATCGACACCCTCTGGAAGCTGCGCGAGGAGCGCTTCCGCTGGCACACCGAGTTCCTGAAGAAGCACGAGGACAAGTTCATCCTCCCGACCATCCTGCCCGAGACCGAGACGACCTGGCTCTGCTACCCGCTACAGATCCGGCCCGAGACGGGCTGGAGCCGAACGAAGCTGCAGATCCAGCTCGAAGACGCGGGCATCACGAGCCGCGTCATCTTCTCGGGCAACATCACGCGCCAGCCCATGCTGAAGAACCAGGAATACCGGATCGCGCCCGCCGGCCTCGCGACGGCCGACCAGATCATGGCCTACGGGATCATGCTGCCCTGCCATCCGACCATGACGCGCGAGGACTGCGAGTACGTCTA